>CANJYY010000361.1 GCA_947479185.1 Caulobacteraceae bacterium | reverse complement strand
TGGCTCTGGTGAAGGGGCCGCGGGTCAAGCCGTCCGCCCCGCGCCCCGTGACCGAGGACCAGGCGCGCGGGCTGATCGAGGAGGCCGCCTGCGATCCCGGGCGCGAAGGCTGGGCCGCCCTGCGCGACGAGGCTGTGCTGACCCTGCTGTGGGGCTGCGGCCTGCGGATCAGCGAGGCCCTGTCGCTCAAGCGGTCGGACGCGCCGCTGGGCGACTCGCTGAGGATTCTCGGCAAGGGCTCGAAGACCCGGATCGCGCCGGTGCTGCCGGCCGTGCGCGAGGCGGTCGACGCCTATCTGGCCGCCCTGCCCTTCGCGCTCGATCCCGATGAACCGCTATTCCGCGCCGCCCGTGGGGGCCCCTTGAGCCCGCGCCATGTGCAGGCGACGATGCAGCTGCTGCGCGGGCGCCTCGGCCTGTCGGACCGCGCCACGCCGCACGCCCTGCGCCACAGCTTCGCCACCCACCTGCTGGGCGCCGGCGCCGACCTGCGTTCGATCCAGGAGCTGCTCGGCCACGCCTCCCTGTCGACAACGCAGAAGTACACCGCCGTCGATGCGGCCGGCCTGCTGGCGGCCTACGGCAAGGCGCACCCGCGGGCTTAGCCGAGTTTTGACTTCATCCACGCGCCCGCTTCGTTGATCGCGCGCCAGCTGGTGGCCATCTGGTCGGCGAAGGCGTGCCAGACGTGGATCATCTCCGGCCAGATCTCCAGCCGCACATCCACGCCGGCCAGTCCGGCCCTTTCGGCCACGGCGCAGGCGTCCGACAACAGCACCTCGGCGCCGCCGACATGGATCAGCAGGGGGGCGAGGCCCCGGTAGTCGCCAAGCGCCGGAGAGGCGAGCGGGTCGGCCGGGTCATGGCCGGCCAGATAGGCGGCGGCGAACTCGTCGAGGCCGGCCTTGCTGAGCATGGCGTCGACCGGCTCCAGCGCCGCATAGGATGCGCCGACCTGGCGCAGATCGGCCCAGGGGCTGATGACGAACAGGCAGCCCGGCTGCGGCAGGCCCGCGTCGCGGATGGCCAGGGCCAGGGCCAGGGTCAGGCCGCCGCCGGCCGAGTCACCGGCGATGGCGATGCCTTCCGGCGCGACGCCTTCCAGCAGGTGGCGGTAGGCCTTCAGCGCGTCGTCGACGGCGGCGGGGAACGGATGCTCCGGACCGAGGCGATAGTTCGGCACGAGGGCCGGGACGCCCATCACCGCGGCGAAGCGGGAGACCATCACCCCGTGGCTCAGCGGGCTGCCGACGCAGTAGCCGCCGCCGTGCAGATAGAGCAGCGCCCTGGTCTCATCGGCGCCGGGCGGGGTCAGCCGCTCGCTGTGCAGGCCGTCGATGTCGATGCCGATGCGCACCGTGCCCTCGGCCAGCGGCCGCAGGCCGAAGGCGTCCATGCCCATGCGGCGCTCGGCCCAGGTCTGCGGCGGGGCGTCGGCCGGTCGGGCCATCGCCAGCAGCTGACGAACCATGCCGATGTCTGGGTCCTTCCAGACCGGTTTGCCGTCACTGGCCATCTGTCGCCTCCCTGCTGCGCGAGGCGCGACTGTGACCGACCCGGGCCGCTTCGCCAACCGGCGGAGTCGGCTCCATCTATCCCCGGAATGAGGATGCGAGCGATGACACTGTAAACGCTCGCCATGCCAGTCTGGCCGCCCGTCACTCCCAGCAGGGCCGCGAAATGGCGGTCTCGCGGACGATAGCTGGAAAGAACTCTGATGATCGCAGCCGCCACACCGCAGCCCGCCCTCGAAGTCATTTCGTTTCAGCTGGCGGGCAATGCCTATGCGCTGGCCATCGGCTCGATCCAGGAGATCCGCAGCTGGAGCCAGACCACGCCCGTGCCGATGTCGGCCCCGCACCTGATCGGGGTCGTCAACCTGCGGGGCGTCGTGACGCCGGTCGTCGACCTGGCCGCCCTGCTGGGCTTTCCGCCGGCGATCCCCGGCGAACGGCACGCGCTGATCATCGCCATGCTGGGTGACACGACGGTTGGTCTCCTGGTCGAGGATGTGTCCGATATCCTGGCCATCGACCAGGGCCTGCTGCAGCCGCCGCCGGCGCTGGCCGGCGCCGGGTCGCTGGCCTTCGTCGCCGGCATCGCCTCGATCGGCGACACGATGATCTCACTGCTGAAGCTGGACTCCCTGGCCAGCCTGGAAATGCCCCAGGCCGCCTGAGGCGTCAGGCCTGCATCGTCCAGCCTTCGACGCCCATCGCCGCCTGGCGCAGGGCCTCGGAGCGGGTCGGGTGCGGGTGGCAGGTGCGGGCGACATCCTCGGACGAGGCCGAGAACTCCATGGCCACGCAGTATTCGGCGATCAAGTCGCCGACGTTGGGGCCGACCATGTGCACGCCGAGAATCCGGTCGGTCTTCGCATCGGCCAGCACCTTCACGAAACCCTCGCCCTCATGGTTGATCTTGGCGCGGCTGTTGGCGCTGAACGGGAACTTGCCGACCTTGTAGGCGACGCCCGCGGCTTTCAGCTCCTCCTCGGTCTTGCCGACCGTGGCCACTTCCGGGGCGGTGTAGATGACGCCGGGGATCAGGTCGTAGTTCACATGGCCGGCCTTGCCGGCGATCAGCTCGACGCAGGCGACGCCCTCATCCTCGGCCTTGTGGGCCAGCATCGGGCCTGAGGTCACGTCGCCGACCACCCAGACGCCGCCGACGCCGGTCTTGAAGTGGTCGTTGCTGATCACGCCGCGCTTGTCCGGCGTGATGCCGACCGTCTCCAGGCCGAGGCCTTCCGTGAACGGACGGCGGCCGATCGCCACCAGCACATAGTTGGCCGCCAGGGTCTGGGGCTCGCCGCCCTTGACCGGCTCCATGGTGATCTCCACGCCGCTGGCGCTGGCCACGGCGCCGGTGACCTTCTGGCCCAGCTGGAACTTGAAGCCCTGCTTGGTCAGGCTGCGCTGGAAGGTCTTGGCGGTTTCCTCGTCCATGCCGGGGCAGACGCGGTCGAGGTATTCGACGACCGTCACCTCGGCGCCCAGGCGGCGCCAGACGCTGCCCAGCTCCAGGCCGATGACGCCGGCGCCGATGACCACCAGATGGCCGGGCACTTCGCCGAGCGACAGGGCGCCGGTCGAGTCGAGGATGCGCTTGTTGTCGACCGTCACGCCGGGCAGCGGGGTCGGCTCCGAGCCGGTGGCGATCAGGATGTTCTTCGCCTCGAGCGTGGTCTCGGCGCCGTCGATGGCCTTGACCACGACCTTGCCGGGTCCGTCGATGCGGCCCCAGCCCTTGATCCACTCGACCTTGTTCTTCTTGAACAGGAACTCGATGCCCTTGGTCAGGGCCGTTACGCTCTCGGTCTTCTGGGCCATCATCTGGGCCAGGTTCAGCTTCGGCTTCACCTCGATGCCGAGCGCGGCGAACTCCGGACCGGCAGCGGCGGCGTAGAGCTCCGAGGC
>CANJYY010000360.1 GCA_947479185.1 Caulobacteraceae bacterium | reverse complement strand
TCGAGAACGCCGATCCGTCACGAGCACCCGCCCCCGTTGGGGTCCCGAAATCGCCTGCAGGGTTCAAGACCTTGCGTCGATTGTTCAGCGCCGCTTGATATGGGCGGTTCGTGCGTTGGAGAACCTGATGGTCCGTAAATTCGCTCTCGCCGTTCTGCTCCTGGCTCCGGTCCTGCTGGCCGCGTGTGCGTCCGACTCCGTCGGCACCAACGCCCAGAAGGGCGGCTATTTCGCGCCGCCCGATCCGGTGAAGCTGGCGCCGGCGACGCAACAGGCGGGCTATCGGGTCGGTCCGATGGACGTGCTCGACATCACTGTCTTCCAGGTGCCGGACCTGACGCGCAGCGTCCAGGTCGACGCCGCCGGCCAGATCATCCTGCCGCTGATCGGCTCGGTGAACGCCGCCGGCAAGACCGTCACCGAACTGCAGGCGGACGTCTCCGCCCGACTGCGCGAGAAGTACCTGCAGTCGCCGGAAGTGACGATCTATGTGAAGGAATTCGCGAGCCAGAAGGTCACGGTCGAGGGCGCGGTTGTTCAGCCGGGCGTCTATCCGATCACCGGGCGCACGACCCTGCTGCAGGCGCTGGCGATGGCGCGCGGTCCCGACCGGGTGGCCAACGAAACCCGCGTGGTCGTGTTCCGCACGATCAACAACCAGCGCATGGGCGCGATGTTCGATATCAAGGCGATCCGGGCCGGAACGGCCGACGATCCCGAAGTCTACGGAAATGACGTGGTCGTGGTTGAGCGCTCGGGTATGAAGAGCATCTTCCGCGATGCAACCGGAGCTGTTCCGCTCCTCGGGGTCTTCGGCCCCGCCTTCTAGAATTGCTTGAGACTGCCCGCGCCGCCGGCGCGCGTATGAACGGACTGGACGACTTGCGTGAGGGCCTATGAACCGCGGTGACGACGATCGGAACTGGAACGGGGATCCCGGGGACCGGGGTTACCTGACCACCGCCTCGCCGCGGCCCCTGGTGGTGCGTGGCGGGCGTCAGCTCGCCGCCAACGGCCAGCAGCGCTATGACGAACGGGACGAGGGCGGTCCCGAGATCAACCTGCTGGCTTACTGGCACGTGCTGGTGAAGCACCGGCTGGTGATCGGTGGCGTCATCGCCCTGATGCTGGTGATCGGTGTGATCGTCACGCTGGCGACCACGCCCATCTACCGGGCCAGTGCGACCATCCAGATCGACCGCGAGGCGACAAAGGTCGTCGACATCGAGGGTGTGGATTCCGCCGAGTCCCGCGATCCGGAATTCTACCAGACCCAGTACGCCCTGCTGAAGAGCCGGTCGCTGGCCCAACGTGTCGTGCAGCGCGAGAACCTCGCCAACGATGCCGCCTTCATGAGCCAGAAGTCGACCTCGCCGTTTGCCGGCCTGTCGCGGCTGCTCGGCCGCGAGAAGGCCACGCCGGCCCTGTCCGGCACGCGCGAGCAGCGCGAACGCCGGGCGACCGGCATCCTGCTGCGCAGTCTGACCATCGAACCGGTCCGCGGTTCGCGCCTGGTCAAGATCAGCTATGAGAGCCCTGACCGTGAAGTCGCCGCGCGCGTGGTCAACGCGTTGTCGGAAAACTTCATCGGGGCCAACCTGGACCGCCGCTTCGACGCCGCCAGCTACGCCCGCAAGTTCCTCGAGGAACGCCTGCAGACGGTGAAGGCCCAGCTGGAGTCTTCGGAACGGGCGCTGGTCGCCTATGCTCAGGCCCAGGGCATCGTGAACGTCGCCGTCGCGACCACCACGACCACGGGCACGGCCGCCGACACCGCCAGCCAGTCGCTGACCGCGTCCGACCTCGTTGCGATGAACACCTCGCTCGGCATGGCCAAGGGCGACCGCATCCGCGCCGAACAGCGCTGGCGCCAGGCCCAGGTCTCGGGCAACGCCCTGCCCGAGGTTCTCGCCAGCCCGACCATCCAGGCCCTTCGCGCGCAGCAGACGACGCTGCAGCAGAAGTACCAGGAAGGCCTGTCGACCTATAAGCCGGACTTCCCGATGATGGTCTCGCTGAAGGCGCAGATCGACTCGGTCGAAGGCCAGATCCAGCAGGAAGTGGCCACAATCAAGCAGTCGATCCGGGCCCAGTACGATACCGCCCTGCGTCAGGAACAGCAGATGTCGGGCCAGGTGTCCGGCCTGAAGTCCGGCGTGATGGACCTGCGCAACCGCTCGATCCAGTACAACATCCTCCAGCGCGAGGTGGACACCAACCGCAGCTCCTATGATGGCCTGCTGCAGCGCTACAAGGACATCGGCGTCGCCGGCGCCGTCGGCACCAACAACGTCTCGATCGTCGACCGCGCCGAGCTTCCGCGCGCGCCCTACAAGCCCAAGCTGCTGATCAATCTGGCCATCGCCGGCGGTATCGGCCTGCTGCTGGGCCTGGGCGCCGCGTTTGGTCTGGAAAGCCTCGACGAGACGGTCAAGGTTCCCGAGGACATCGAGGGCAAGCTCGGCCTGCCGCTGCTCGGCGCCATCCCGATGCTGGAGAAGGGCGCCTCGATCGAGGAGGCGATGGCCGACGCGCGAAGTTCGCTATCGGAAGCCTACTACTCCGTGCGAACAGCGCTGCAGTTCTCGACCAACGACGGCGTCCCGCGCAGCCTGCTGGTCACCAGCGCGCGGCCGTCCGAAGGCAAGTCGACCACCGCCGCGGCGCTGGCCCGCAACTTCGCCAAGCTGGGCATGAACGTGCTGCTGGTCGACGGCGACTTGCGGAACCCGTCGCTGCACCGCGCCCTGCGCGCCGACTCCAGCACCGGCATCACCAACTACCTGACCGGCGCGGCGACGCTCGCCGAACTGGTCCAGGTGACCGACCAGCCGAACCTCGCCTTCATCCCCTGCGGTCCGCTGCCGCCCAACCCGGCTGAACTGCTGGCGGGCGCCAAGATCCGCTCGATGATCGCCGACGCCGAACAGGCCTTCGACCTGCTGATCATCGACGGTCCGCCGGTCATGGGTCTGGCCGACGCCCCGCTGCTGGCCAGCGCCGTCGCCGGCGCCGTGCTGGTCATCGAGGCCGGGGCCACGCGTCAGGGCCTGGCCAAGGCTGCCCTGCGTCGTCTGGCGCTCGGCAACGCCCGCATCCTGGGCGGCATCCTGAGCAAGTTCAGCCTCAAGAGCGCCGGCTACGGCTACGGCTACGGCTACGGTTATGGCTACGCCTACGCCTATGACTACGACTACGGCCGCAAGCAGCTTCCCGGGAAGAAGTAGGTCCGTTGATGCCGCCCGGCCCGGCACGCGGCCCGTTGCGGGTCCGCCGATCAGAAGGCGCCTCCGACGGGGGCGTGCGGGGGCCTGTGTCCCGGCGAAAAGACACCCTCTGGCTGGCGGGGCTGGTGGTCCTGGGTCTGGCGCTCGGCTGGAGCCTGTTGTCGACGGCTATCGCCGACTACCTGGCGCCGACCAATCCCGCGGCCGCGCTCGC
>CANJYY010000359.1 GCA_947479185.1 Caulobacteraceae bacterium | reverse complement strand
CCCCTGCTGGCCGCGCTGGTCGCCGCCGCCGCCGCCCGCCTCGCGGCGCGGGGCCTGATTGGAGAACTGTCGTGAGACGCGTTCTGGCTGCCGTTCTGGTCCTGGCCCTGATCTGGGCCGTCGGCCTCGTCGCCTTCGCCCAGCGGATCGAGCGGTCGACTCCGGCCGACGAGCCGCCGGTGGCCGACGCCGTGGTGGCCCTGACCGGCGCCTCGGACCTGCGGCTGGAAGCGGCCGCCCGGCTGCTTGAGCGCGGCAAGGGCCGGCGGCTGCTCATCTCCGGCGTCAACAAGGAGGCCAGTCGCGCCGACCTGCTGGCCGTGACCGGCGCGGTCAAGCCGATCTACGACTGCTGCGTCGACCTGGGCTACGCCGCCGCCGACACCATCGGCAACGCCGAGGAGATCGCCGACTGGGCGCGCGGCAAGGACTATGACCGGCTGATCGTGGTAACCTCGGACTACCACATGCCGCGCACCCTGCTGCTGCTGCGCGAGGCCATGCCCGAAGCGACCCTGACGCCCTACCCCGTCGTTACCGGACCGGTCGACGTGCGCCACTGGTGGCGCAAGAGCGGGGATGCGCGCCGGCTGAGCATCGAATACTGCAAGTATCTGGCGATCCTGGTCCGCGAGAGCGTGGCCGGCGCCGGCTCCAAATCCCACGAGACGCCGCCGGCCGAGCCGGCCGCCAAAGGAACCAAGCCTTGATCCTGGTCCGGTCGCTGACCTTCACCGTCGCCTACTATCTGTATTCCCTCCTCGTCGCGCTCTGCATGATCCCGCTGTTCCTCGCACCGCGGCGCTGGGTGACGCATGTGCTGACCTGGTACGGCGCGGGCACCACCGTGCTGCTGCGGGTGATCTGCAACATCAAGGTCGAGGTCCGGGGCCGCGAGCACCTGCCCAAGGGCGCGGTGCTGATCGCCGGCAAGCACCAGTGCATGTTCGACGTCTTCGGCGGGTTCGCCCTGCTGCCGGACGCCTGCTTCGTGACCAAGAAGGAGCTGATGTGGATCCCCTTCCTGGGCTGGTACGCCCGGAAGGGCGGCATGATCGTCGTCGACCGCGAGGGCCATTCGGCGGCGCTGAAGAAGCTGGTGCTCGATGCCCGCGACCGGCTGAAGGACGCGCGCCAGCTGGTCATCTTCGCCGAGGGTACGCGCAAAGCGCCCGGCGCCGAGCCTGACTACAAGCCCGGCATCGCCGCCCTCTACCGCGACCTGAACATGCCGGTGACGCCGATGGCGCTGAACACCGGCGTGCACTGGCCGGCGCACGGCGTGCTGCGCTACCCGGGCACCATCGTGTTCGAATTCCTGCCCGCCATCCCGCCCGGCCTGAAGCGCGGCGAGTTCATGCGCGAGATGGAGACCCGCATCGAGGCGGCCTCCAACGCGCTGATCGCCGAGGGGCTTTAGGCGCCTTCCCTGACTTACCGGAGAACAAACATGTCCCTGCCCCGGCCCCTACTCGCCCTCTCCGCCGCCCTGCTGCTGACCGCCGGCGCGGCCTCCTCGTCCGTCGCCGCCGGCGCGGGCTCGCCCGTCGGCGTCTGGCTGACGCCGGACGACCATGGCCAGATCGAGGTCTTTCCCTGCGGCGCGAAGCTGTGCGGCAAGATCCTGACGTCCGACAAGCTGCGGGCCAATCCGGGCCTGAAGGACGAGGCCAACAAGGACCCGGCGCTGCGTAATCGGCCGCTCAAGGGGCTGGTGATCATGACCGGCTTCAACGGCGGCCCGGCCCGCTGGACCGGCGGCGCCATCTACCGCCCGCAGGACGGCGGCGTCTATCAGGGCACGATCGACCTCGTCGACGGCGGCACGCTGAAGCTCAAGGGCTGCGTGGTGGCGCCGCTGTGCCAGACGCAGACCTGGAAGCGGGCGGGCTAGGCTTCCGCCACCTCCCGCGCCTCGACCATCGCCAGCAGGCGTTCCATGCCGGCGTCGCGGACGGTTTCCTCGCGCAGGTGGACGACGAGGTCGCGGAGGTAGTCGATGTTGCGGCCGGACAGGCCCGCCGCGCCGTCGATCAGGTCAGCCTGCTGGTCGAGGCTCAGGGCGCCGGCCCACTGTTTGTGCAGGGGGTCGGAGAGGAAGACCAGGGTCTCGACCTTGCCGACGCCGTCGATGGTCACCGGACGCCAGGCCTCGACATAGGTCTCGGTCGGCTGCTCGCGCTCGCGCAGGTAGGCGTAGGTCTCCGGCCAATCGGCGGCGGCCACGCG
Source organism: Caulobacteraceae bacterium (assembly GCA_947479185.1). Classification (GTDB taxonomy): domain Bacteria; phylum Pseudomonadota; class Alphaproteobacteria; order Caulobacterales; family Caulobacteraceae; genus Caulobacter. The sequence continues at coordinate 1,222 of CANJYY010000359.1, read as the reverse complement.
ATAGGCCATGCCGCGCGTCGCGCCGCCGGGGGCGAGGCCCAGCACCAGCCCGGGCCGCTCGTAGGTGCCGCGGTGATGCACCGAATATATGCAGAAGGCGCGCCGCCGCCCGTGGAGGGTTGCACGGCGGCGGTCTATGAACGGGAACCCGGGCCGCCACATAAGCGATCCGTATCCGAACACCCAGCGGTCCTGTTCCGCGCCGTCCATTGATCGTCCTTGCAAAGCGCCCGCGCCCATGACCCTGCCCGATAGCCCGCCCCGCCGGAAGCCCCGCCGCCTCGGACTTTTTCTGCCCTGGCTGTTGGCTTTGCTGCTGATCGGCGGCTGGAGCCTCGCCTGGGTCAAGCTGCGCGGCGAGGCCGTCACGCGGATGGACGCCGCCGTGGCCGAGCTGCGGGCGGAGGGTTATCCGGTCTCCTGGCAGACGCGGACGGTCACCGGCTTTCCCTTCCGCCTCGACATCACCCTGACCGAGCCGCGCATCGGCGAGCCGTCGGGCTGGGCCCTGGCCATGCCGTTGCTGAAGGGCGAGGCCTATATCTACCGACTGGACCAGTGGATGCTGGTGGCCCCCGACGGCGTGACCGTCAGCCGCCCGGACGGCGGGCCGGTGACCGTGCGGGCGCGGGCGCTGCGCGCCAGCCTCGGCGGGTTCGGGGCGACGCCGCCGAAGCTGTCGATCGAGGGCGTGGACTTGGCCGTCGACACCCCGCCGGGCGGCAAGCCGTCGATGATCCAGTCGGCCGACCGGCTGGAGCTGCACACCCGGCCCGGGCCCGACGACCAGGGCGGGGTGCTGTTCAGGGTCGAGGGCGCTCGGCTGCGGCTGAAGGGCCTGCCGGCGCGCATCGCCCAGGACCGGCCGGTGTCGATGAGCTGGGACCTGACACTGTCGAAGGTCAGCGGCTTCCGTGGAAACAGCTGGCCGTCGGCCGTGCGGCGCTGGCGCGACGGCGGCGGGGTGCTGACCGTGCGCAGCGCCGAACTGCGCGGCGGCGACGCCCTGCTGACCGGGGGCGGCGGACCCTTGCGGGTGGGGCTCGACGGGCGGCTGGAAGGCCGGCTCGACGCCCGGCTGAAGGACGCCGACGGCAGCGGCCCGAACTTCGGCGGGCCGGTCGAGCTGAAGGACGGCGAAGCCAAGTTCGGCCCGTTCAGCCTCGGCCCGTCGCCGCGGGTGTTCTGAGGCCGCGGCCGCAAGATGCTCCCCCACTGGGGG
>CANJYY010000358.1 GCA_947479185.1 Caulobacteraceae bacterium | reverse complement strand
TACAAGGACCCGCGCTCGGAGCTGCCGGCGACCCAGTTCAACATGAAGTGGGTCGAGTCCGCCGGCCTGGTGAAGTTCGACTTCCTCGGTCTCAAGACGCTCACCGTGCTCGACCGGGCGGTCAAGCACATGGCCAAGCGCGGGGCGGGCCTCGACCTGTCGAAGCTGCCGCTCGACGATACGGCCTCCTACGAGCTGATGGCCTCGGGCCAGACGGTCGGGGTGTTCCAGCTGGAAAGCCAGGGCATGCGCGACACCCTGCGCAAGATGCGTCCGGGGACCATCGAGGAGATCACCGCCCTGATCTCCCTCTACCGGCCGGGCCCGATGGACAACATCGACCTGTTCGTCGACACCAAGTTCGGCCGCCGCCCGATGGACACCATGCACCCCTCGCTGGAGGAGGTGCTCAAGGAGACCTACGGCGTCATCGTCTACCAGGAACAGGTGATGCGCATCGCCCAGGTCCTGGCCGGCTACAGCCTCGGCGAAGCCGACATGCTGCGCCGGGCGATGGGCAAGAAGAAGAAGGAGGAGATGGACCAGCAGAAGGCCCGGTTCGTCTCCGGCGCGATTGCGCGCGGGGTCGACGGCGACAAGGCCGGGGCCATCTTCGAACACGTCGAGAAGTTCGCCGGCTACGGCTTCAACAAGTCGCACGCCGCCGCCTACGCCCTGATCGCCTACCAGACGGCCTGGCTGAAGGCCAACGCGCCGGTCGAGTTCCTCGCCGGCTCGATGAGCCTGGACCTTTCCAACACCGACAAGCTGGCGGTGTTCTACCAGGACGCGCGCAAGTTCAAGATCACCGTCCGGCCGCCGGACATCAACCGCTCGGGGGCCGACTTCGAGGTCGAGGACGGCGAGGTGCTCTACGCCCTGGGGGCCGTGCGCAACGTCGGCTTCTCGGCCATGGAGCATGTGGTCGCGGTGCGCAACGAGGGCGGGCCATTCGTCGACCTGTTCGACTTCATCGAGCGGATCGATCCCCGGCAGGTCAACAAGCGCGGCCTCGAGGGCCTGGCCCGCGCCGGGGCGTTCGACAGCCTGCATCCCAACCGCGCCCAGATCATCGCCGCCGCGGACATGCTGATGGCCCACGGCCAGAGCCTGGCCGCCGACCGCGCCTCTTCCCAGGTCAGCCTGTTCGGCGGCGAACAGTCCGACGCCTCGCGTCCGCGCCTGCCGCGCACCGAGCCCTGGGACCAGATCCGCCGGCTCGACGAGGAGCTGGCCGCCGTAGGGTTCTACCTGACCGGCCACCCGCTGGAGGACATGATCGACGTGCTGCGCCGCCGGCGCACGACCATGCTCAGCGACGCCATCGTCCAGGCCGAGGCCGGGACCGAGGCCTTCCGCATGGCCGGCATGGTCCGCCGCCGCCAGGAACGCACCCAGCAGAGCGGCGAGCGGTTCGCCTTCGTCTCCCTGTCCGACCCGACCGGCGAGTACGAGGTGCTGTTTCCGCCCGAGGCGCTCAAGCGCTGCCGCGACATCCTCGAGCCGGGCAAGGCCGTGGCCATCAAGGTGCGCGCCAAGTCGCGCGACGGCGAGGTGCGCTTCTTCGGCGACGACGCCGAGCCGATCGACAAGGCGCTGGAGTCCGTCGCCGCCAGCCTGCGGGTGCATGTCTCGCCCCATTCGATGGAGATCGAGGGCCTCAAGAAGCGCCTGTCCGGCGCCTCGGCCCAGCGGGGCGGGGAGGTGGTCCTCGTCGCCGGCCTCGGCGGCGGCCGCGAGGTCGAGGTCAAGCTGCCGGGCTTCTACACGCTCGACGCCAGCCTGCGCGGGGCGCTGAAAACCGCGCCGGGGGTGGCGTATCTGGAGGATGTGTAGGGGCGCTCAGGTTTACCTGAGCCGCCCCACAAAATCCGCCCATCCCCGTTTGCGCGGGGAAGAGCGGGGGTTTGCCGGCTGGTTTGGGGCCGCTCGTCCCAAGGCGCACCGCCCCTGATGTCTTGACGGCCAGCTTTGCTCTGCCGGCGGCCTTGCTCAAGGACCGCCTTCGGCGGCCGCGCAGCGGCGGCCCGCAGGGCCGTCCTTGACCAAGGGCGTCGACAGAGCTCCAATTCCATCAAGGCCTTCAGGGCAGTCTGACATCATTCCTCCCCGCGAAGCCGGGGAGGGGGACCGCCCGCAGGGCGGTGGAGGGGGCGGCGCGGGTCCGATCCGGCAAGTCCGGAATTCAGAATTTGCCGGCCACTTCGGCTCTGTCCTCTCCACCATGCTCCGCATGGTCCCCCTCTCCCTCACGGGAGAGGAAAGAGGCCTCAATCCTCACCCCCGCGTGCATTTCCGCGCGTTCCCCCCTACATGCCCGCCCATCACGCACGTGGACGTTCGGGCCGGGTGGGGAGAAATCCTGCTCAGTCCGTTCCGGTCCCTGGAGTTTCCAGGGGTTTGTCCGCGGAGGCGATAACCGGAAAAAGGACAAGACCACATGGCTCTCCCCGAGTTCTCCATGCGCCAACTGCTTGAAGCCGGCGCCCACTTCGGCCACCAGACGCACCGCTGGAACCCGAAGATGGACCGCTACATCTTCGGCTCGCGCTCCAACATCCACATCATCGATCTGTCGCAGTCGATCCCGCTGCTGCACCAGGCCCTCGTGAAGGTCCGCGAAGTCGCGGCCGCCGGCGGTCGCGTGCTGTTCGTCGGCACCAAGCGTCAGGCCTCCGACCCGGTCGCCACGGCCGCCAAGCGCTGCGCCCAGTACTACGTCAACCACCGCTGGCTCGGCGGCACCCTGACCAACTGGCGCACCATCTCCGGCTCCATCTCGCGCCTGCGCGAACTGGAAGGCGTGCTGGACGGCGACGGTTCCGGCCGCACCAAGAAGGAACTGCTGCAGCTGACGCGCGAGCGCGACAAGCTGGAACTGTCCCTGGGCGGCATCAAGAACATGGGCGGCATTCCCGACATCATGTTCGTGATCGACACGAACAAGGAAGCGATCGCCATCCTCGAGGCCCGCAAGCTGAACATCCCGGTCATCGCGATCCTGGACACCAACTGCGATCCCGACGGCATCACCTATCCGATCCCGGGCAACGATGACGCCGCCCGCGCCATCCAGCTGTACTGCGACCTGATCGCCGACTCCGTGCTCGACGGCATGGCCGCCGGCGTGGTCGCCAGCGGCGTCGACATCGGCGCCTTCGAAGCCCCGGTCGAGCCCACGCTCGCCCGAGAGCTTACGCCGGAGCCCGCTCCCGTCGCTGCTGAAGCCGCCGCTGAACCGGAGGCCGTCGCGGCCCCGGAAGCCGCCCCGGCCGAAGCCCCCGTGGCGGCTGAAGCGGCTGTTGAAGCCGCTCCGGAAGAGCCCGCCGCCAGCTGATCGTCCCCCGCAAGGGGACCTTGAGCTTCACACCATCTTCGCAGCCCGGCCGTAAGGCCGGGCCGCACCCCTATAAGTCCCAACTCAGGAGGACATGACATGGCGGAAATCACCGCGGCG
>CANJYY010000357.1 GCA_947479185.1 Caulobacteraceae bacterium | reverse complement strand
TCCCGAACTGGCCGGCGTCGCCTGCGTGATCTTCGACGAATTCCACGAGCGCAGCCTCGACGCCGACCTGGGCCTGGCCCTGGCGCGGGACAGCCAGTCGCTGCTGCGCGAGGACCTGCGCATCCTCGTCATGTCGGCGACGCTCGACGGCGCGGCGGTCGCGCGGCTGCTCGGCGACGCGCCGGTGATCGAGAGCCGGGGCCGCGCCTTTCCGGTCGACACCCGCTATCTCGGCCGCAACCCCGCCCACCGGCTGGAGGAACAGGTCGGCCGTGCTGTCGAGAAGGCGCTGGCCGAGGAGCCCGGCAGCTTGCTGGTCTTTCTGCCCGGGCAGGGCGAAATCCTGCGCACCCGCGACTGGCTGGCCGAGCGGCTGCGCCGGCCCGACGTCGATCTGGCCCCACTCTACGGCGCGCTGGACCCCTCCGAGCAGGACCGCGCCATCAGCCCGTCGCCGCCCGGCCGCCGCAAGGTGGTGCTGGCCACCTCGATCGCCGAAACCAGCCTGACCATCGAGGGCGTGCGGGTGGTCATCGACGCGGGCCAGTCGCGCGTGCCGCGTTTCGACCCGGCCAGCGGCCTGACCCGGCTGGAGACGGTGCGGGTGTCCCGCGCCGCCGCTGACCAGCGCCGGGGCCGCGCCGGCCGTACCGAGCCCGGCGTCTGCTACCGCCTGTGGGACGAGGCCGAGACCCGGGCCCTGGCCGCCTTCGCCCGGCCGGAAATTCTCGAAACCGACCTGTCGGGCCTCGCGCTGGATCTCGCCCGCTGGGGCGCCCGCGACGCCTCGGGCCTGGCCTTCCTCGACCCGCCGCCGGCGGCCGCCTTCAACGAGGCGCGGTCGTTGCTGGTCCGGCTGCAGGCGCTGGACGGGGAGGGCGCCCTGACCGCCCACGGCGAGGCGCTGGCCCGCCTGCCGCTGCCGCCCCGGCTGGCGCACATGGTCGTGCGCGGCGCGGCTGGAGGGCAGGCGCTGCTGGCGGCCAAGATCGCGGCCCTGCTCACCGAACGCGGCCTCGGCGGCCGCGACACCCATCTGGGCCACCGGCTCGAGGCCTTCGACCGGGATCGCGGCCCCCGCGCCCGCGACGCCCGCCAACTGGCCGAGCGCTGGGCGAAATCCGCCGGATCGCCGCCCAAACTGCCGCCGCTCGACGAGGCCCTGCTGCTGGCGGAGGCCTTCCCCGAACGAGTGGCGAGGGCGCGCGGATCCAACGGCGAGTTCCAGCTGGCCACAGGCCGCGGCGCCCATGTCGAGCCAACTGACATCCTGGCCCGCGAAAAGTGGATCGCCATCGGCGAACTCGGTGGCGGGGCGGCGCGTGACCGCATCCTGCTGGCCGCGCCGCTCGACGAGGCGGCGTTGCGCGACGCCTTCGCCGACCGGCTGGTCGCCGAGGACCGGCTGGAGGTCGAGGCCGACGGCAAGGTGCGCGGCCGCCGCCTGCTGCGGCTCGACCGGCTGACCGTCGAGGACCGGCGCATTGAGAAGCCTGACCCGGCGATGATCGCCCGCGCCCTGGCCGACAAGGTCCGCCGCGAGGGTCTCGCCGCCCTGCCGCTCGGCGAGACCAGCGACCGCCTGCGCGCGCGGCTGGCCTTCATCGGTCACCCGCTGACCGACGAAGCCCTGATCGCCGGTCTGGACGACTGGCTGGCGCCCTTGCTCAAGGGCAAGGCCAGTCTCGCCCAGCTGTCCGACGGCCAGATCGAGAACGCGCTGCGGGCGCTGATCCCGTGGGAGGTCCAGCGTCGCCTCGACGCCGAGACCCCGCCCCGCTTCACCGCCCCGACCGGCAACAGCTTCGCCATCGACTACGCCGCCGAGGGCGGCCCGAAGGTCGAGGTGCGGGTCGGCGAGCTCTATGGCCTGTCCGTCCATCCGACTGTCGCCGGCGTCCCGCTGACCTTCAGCCTGCTGTCGCCGGGTCACAAGCCGATCCAGACGACGAAGGACATTCCCGGCTTCTGGAAGGGCTCCTGGGCCGACGTGCGCAAGGACATGCGCGGCCGCTACCCTCGCCACGTCTGGCCCGAAGACCCCGCCGCCGCCGCGCCGGTGACCCGCGCCAAGCCGCGCGGAACCTGATCTGGGGGCAAACCCCGCTGGCGCCGGTCGCCGGTCATGGCCATGCTGCCGCTGTTCAAGCGGGAGGCTTCATTGAACGCCAGCATCAAGGACCGGGCGTCAGACCCGGCCGGGCTATCGCGAAGACCGTTTCAGGCCCGGGACCCGCGCCTGCACGGCTGTCCCTGCTGCGCGCCGATTCTCGCGGACATCGCCAGGCTGTCGCTGCCCTACATGGCGGCGGCGGGGGGAGAGGCGGCCTGGAAGCGGCTCGGCCCTGCGCCGGCGACGCCGGTGGGAACCCAGGTGCTGGTCAACGCCCGGATCCTGACGGTCGACGCCGCCTTCGCCACGGCCGAAGCGCTGGCCCACCGCGACGGCCGGATCATCGCCGTCGGGACGCGCGCGGACGTCATGGCCCAGGCCGGCGAGGAGGCGCAGATCGTCGACTGCCGCGGCCGCACCGTCCTGCCAGGGTTCATCGAGCCCCACATGCACTTCTTCTCCATCGCCATTCTCGGCCGCTATCCCGACGTCGGCCCGACGGCCTGCGCCGACGCCGACGCGGTGATCGACCGGATCGGCGCATTGTCGGCCGCCGCGCCCGCCGGCGACTGGATCGTCGCCCGCCAGTTCGATCCGTCGCTGCAGCCCGGCGCCGACAGCATCACGCGCCACACACTCGATCAGGTCGCGCCGGACCGGCCGGTGTTCCTGTTCAATGCCTCGCTGCACATCGGCTACTGCAACAGCCGCGCGCTGGAGATCGCCGGGATCACGGCGGAGACGCCGGACCCACCCGGCGCGGCCTATGCCCGCGACCGGGACGGCCGCCCCAACGGCGTCCTGCAGGGGCAGGTTCCGATGTTCACCGTGCTGGGTCACAACCTCACGGCCATGGCGCTGGATGACGTGCCCGAGGCCTGCCGGCGCGTCTCCGACAAGGCCAGCCGCGTCGGGGTGACGACCTTCTGCGACCAAGCCTCCGGCGGCTTCCAGGGCCGGCGCGAGATGGCCGCCTTCCACGCCTTCGCCGCCTCCGGTCACATGTCCGCCCGGCTGCGCTATTCGCTGATCCAGGGCGGCCATGCGGCCTGGGACGAGCAGGGCCTGAAACCCGGCGACGGCGACGCCATGGCTCGCGCCGTCGGCTGGAAGATCGTCTCCGACGGCTCCAACCAGGGCCGCACGGGCCTGCAGCGCGAGCCCTATTTCGATGGTGTCGGCGGCTCCGGCATCGCCTATGTCGAGCCGGACACCCTGCGCGAGATCGTCGTCAAGCGCGCCTTGCAGGGCTGGCAGGTGACGGTCCACGCCAACGGCGACCTGGCCATCGACCGGGCGCTGGACGCCTTCGAGGCCGCCTACGATGCCGGGGCTTCGCGTGAC
>CANJYY010000356.1 GCA_947479185.1 Caulobacteraceae bacterium | reverse complement strand
GGCCGACCCCAACACCCTGACGCTCTGGGAAGCCCAGTTCGGCGACTTCGTGAACGGCGCCCAGGTGGTCATCGACCAGTTCATCATCTCGGGCGAACGCAAGTGGCTGCGCATGAGCGGCCTCGTGATGCTGCTGCCGCACGGCTACGAGGGCCAGGGTCCGGAACACAGCTCCGCCCGTCTCGAGCGCTTCCTGCAGTCCTGCGCCGAGGACAACATGCAGGTCGTCAACTGTTCGACGCCGGCCAACTACTACCATGCCCTGCGCCGGCAGATGCACCGCGAGTTCCGCAAGCCGCTGGTGGTCATGACCCCCAAGAGCCTGCTGCGGCACAAGAAGGCGGTCAGCAACCTCGCCGACCTCGCCGAGGGCTCATCCTTCCACCGCGTGATGGTCGACGGGGCTGAAGCCGGCTGCGATGTCGGCGGCGTCATCCTGAAGCCCGACGACCAGATCAACCGCGTGATCATGTGCTCGGGCAAGGTCTACTTCGACCTGATCGACGCCCGGGCCAAGACCGGCCGCGACGACGTCTACATCCTGCGCCTCGAGCAGTTCTATCCCTGGCCGATGAAGTCTGTGATGCAGGTGATGGCCCGCTTCGCCAACGCCGAACTGGTCTGGTGCCAGGAAGAGCCGAAGAACATGGGCGGCTGGACCTTCGTCGATCCCTGGCTTGAGTTGACGCTCGACCGCATGGCGATCAAGGCCAAACGCGCCCGCTACGTCGGCCGCCCGGCCTCCGCCTCGACGGCCGCCGGCCTGATGAGCCGGCACCTGAAAGAACTCGAGACCTTCCTGGCCGAAGCCTTCGCCTGACGCCGCCCTACCGACCTGACGAGACACGAGAGACCTGACGATGGCCGACATCATGACTCCCGCCCTGGGCGAATCCGTCACGGAAGCGACGGTGGCCCGCTGGACGAAGAAGCCCGGCGACGCGGTGCGCAAGGACGAGATCCTCGTCGAGCTGGAAACCGACAAGGTCAGCCTCGAAGTGGCGTCTCCCACTGACGGCGTGCTGGAATCCATCGCCGCCGCCGACGGCGAGACGGTGAGCCCCGGCGCCCTGCTGGGCGTGGTCGCCGCCGGCGCCGCGGCCGCCAAGTCCGCCCCGGCCGCCGCCGCGGCTCCTGCGCCGGTAGCGGCTCCGGCCCCTGCCCCTGTCGCGCCTGCTCCGGCCGCCGCCGCCGCGCCGCTGGCGCCGTCGGTGCAGCGCATCGTCACCGAGACCGGCCTGAACCCCGCGGCCGTCGCCGGCACCGGCAAGGACGGTCGCATCACCAAGGGCGACGCCCTGGCCGCGCTGGAAGCCCGGGCCGCCGCGCCGGCTCCGGTCGCCGCCCCGGCCGCGCCGCGCGCCCTGCATGAGCGCGAGGAGCGGGTGAAGATGACCCGCCTGCGCCAGACCATCGCGCGCCGCCTGAAGGAAGCCCAGAACAACGCCGCCATGCTGACGACCTTCAACGAGGTCGACATGAGCGCGGTCATGGCCCTGCGCAACCAGTACAAGGACCAGTTCGAGAAGCGCCACGGCGTGAAGCTCGGTTTCATGAGCTTCTTCGTGAAGGCCTGCGTCGCGGCCCTGCAGGCGGTGCCGGACGTCAACGCCGAGATCGACGGCACGGACATCGTCTACAAAAACCACTACGATATCGGCATCGCCGTCGGCACCGAGAAGGGCCTCGTGGTCCCGGTCGTGCGCGACGCCGAGGGCATGGGCCTGGCCGAGATCGAGAAGGCCATCGGCGCCCTGGGCAAGAAGGCCCGCGACGGCCACCTGGCCATCGAGGACATGCAGGGCGGCACCTTCTCGATCACCAACGGCGGCATCTACGGCTCGCTGATGTCGACGCCGATCCTCAACGCGCCGCAGTCGGGTATCCTCGGCATGCACGCGATCAAGGACCGGGCGATGGTCGTGAACGGACAGGTCGTGGTCCGTCCGATGATGTACCTGGCCCTCAGCTACGACCACCGCGTGGTCGACGGTCAGGGCGCCGTGACCTTCCTGGTCAAGGTCAAGGAAGCCATCGAAGACCCGCAACGCCTGTTGCTGGACGTCTGATTCCGCGCCCGGAGCGGCCTGCCTGGTGACTGACCGGGGAGCGTGCGCCACGCCCCCGCGACAGAGTCTGACAGGCGAGCGCGTTTGACGCTGCGTCAACTTGGGTTCAGCCTCCTCCCAGGTCGCCGTTCGAGCGGCCGCTGCTCGGGGGAGCAAACGACATGAAGGTTCTGAGATGGGTGCTTGGCGCGCTCGTGCTGGCCTATGCCGGCATGTGCGGCCTGATGGCGGGTCTGAATGTCCTGCACAAACTCGACAGGCTGACCACGGTCCCGGCCGAGATGCAGCGGATGGTCCCGCTATGGGAGGCGACGCCCTGGTGGCACCTGGCGGTCTGGGGGCTCACGGCCCTGCTGCTGCTGGTCTCGGCCTGGCGACTGTTTACCGGCGGCAAGGCGCTGGGGGTGTTCGTCCTGGCCATCGCCATGGACATCGCCACCTGGTGGATCATGCACAAACTGCCAGCCTACCAGACGGTCTTCACCAAGGCCGAGCTGACCTACGACTACTACACGATCGGGGCGCTGGTGCTGGTCGCGCTCTTGATCGGGGCGACGGAGCGCGGCAGATAATCGCCGCATGACGGGCGGCGGTGTCGAAATTCTGGGCTGGGCGGCGCGCGCCGTCGGCCTGTTCTATCTGGCCGGCGGCCTGTTCACGCTGCGCGCCGGCCGGATGGAAGCGTTCCTCGACACCGCCATCGCCCGCATCGAGGGGCAGCCGGCCGATCCGGCCGAGCGGCTGCGCGGCTGGTCGATGATGATCATCGGCGCGCTGACCGCGCTCAGCGGCCTGCTGCTGCTTCTGCTGTTGAAGACGGCCCTCTACGCCTTTGTCGCCAACGCCGTCTGGCAGGTTGCCTACCTCGCCTGGGCCGGCCGGGCCCTGCCGCCTGACACCGCGCTCGCGGCCGCGGGACGCGGCCGGACGATCAACGCCCTGGTTGTCTGGCTGGTCATGACCGGCCTCGTGCTGCTGCTTTTTGAGCGGGGCGTGTTGACCTAGGGGCCCGGCGCCTTAAACCGCCTCGCGCAAGGGGCGAACAGGCCCCATATGTCGTGCGCACAATCAACAGGCGGCTCCTCCCATGGCTCAATACGACCTCGTCATCATCGGGGGCGGCCCCGGCGGCTACAACGCGGCGATCCGCGCCGGCCAGCTGGGCCTCAAGGTCGCCTGCGTCGAGGGCCGTGAAACCCTCGGCGGCACCTGCCTGAACGTCGGCTGCATGCCGTCCAAGGCGCTGCTGCATGCCTCGGAGCTCTACGCTGCCGCCGCCGGTCCGGAGTTCGCCGCGCTCGGCATCGAGGTGAAGCCGAAGCTGAACCTGGCCCAGATGATGGCCCAGAAGACCGAGAGCGTAACGGCCCTGACCAAGGGCATCGAGTTCCT
>CANJYY010000355.1 GCA_947479185.1 Caulobacteraceae bacterium | reverse complement strand
TCTGCAACGGCCTGAAGGGTGAGGGCGCTCAGCCCCAGCTGGGAAAATTCGGTCATGTCTCACTAAAGGAAGATTCAGAGCCGCCCGTGTTTGGGCGAACGGGCGGCGCGGAATCGCCAGACCTGCTCCGAACTCGCGCGGATACATAGGCTCAACCCCAGTAAAGTCAATGTTTGCTTGGGATTGAGGCCGTCGTGCACGCAACGGGCGATACCGCGTGACGACTTGGCAAGAGAGGGGTTGATGTTGTTGTATGCGCCCAGCCGAACGGGAGACGCGTAAATGTCCGCGAGCGGATTAAGCCTTGGCCTTCTGGCCGCCGTAACGATCGTCGCGTCCGCGCCCTCCGCGGGCCTGGAGCCGGCGTTCGGCAACACCATCATCACCACCTATCCGAACGGCAAATCGACCCGAACGTGGCTGCACCGCGACGGCACTTATGAGGCCATGCGCGCCAACGGCGATCTCACGGCCGGGGTCTGGAAGATCAAGGGCGGCAACCTGTGCATCACCCAGAAGCAGCCGGTCTATGTGCCGCTGACCTTCTGTACGCAGATCGTCCCCGGCGGCGTCGGCACGACCTGGTCGGCCAGGGGGTTGAGGGGCGAGCCGGTGCGCAACGTCCTGGCGCCCGGGCGGCAGGGTTAACGAACCCCGTTTTCCCGTCTAGGCTACTCGCACTCGCCCGCGAGGCGAGGCATGCGCAACGCAGAAAACGGGCGGAAACAGAGATGAAATTCCTGGCGAAGGCGGCGATTGCCGCGGCGATCTTCATGGCGGCCGGACCGGCCCTGGCGGCCGATCCGATGGCCTCGGCGTACGGCAACACCGTGGTCATCACCTACGGCGACGGCACGACGGTGAAGCTGTTCATCGATGAAGGCGGCTCCTACACCGGCGAAAGCCCGATGGGCGCGACCTCGGGCAGCTGGTCCATCTCCGGCGGCCAGACCTGCTTTACCCAGCAGTCGCCCGAAGCGGCCCCGCCGTCCTGCGGCCCGACCGTCAGCAAGTCCGTCGGCGACAGCTGGCAGGGCACGGGCCAGGGCGGCGCGCCGGTAACGCTCAGCATCCAGGCGGGGCGGTAGGCGGGCTCTTCCCCCACCGGGGGAGGTGGATCGCCGAAGGCGAGACGGAGGGGGTCCGCTCAGATTTCGGGTGACCCCCTCAGTCAGTCCTGCGGACTGACAGCTCCCCCAAAGGGGAGCATCGCCTGAAAGTCAGATATCCACGTCGGCCGCGGCGAACTCGGCGTTTTCCTGGATGAAGCGGAAGCGCTGCTCCGGCTTGCGGCCCATCAGGTTCTCGACCAGTTCCTCGACGTGGGTCTCGTCGCGCGGCAGGGTGACCCGGGCCAGCGTCCGCTTGGACGGGTCCATGGTCGTTTCCTTGAGCTGGGCCGGCATCATCTCGCCAAGGCCCTTGAAGCGACCGATCTCGGGTTTCTTGCCCTTGAACTGCGTCGCCAGCAGCTCGTCCTTGTGCGCGTCGTCGCGGGCGTAGACGGCCTTGCCGCCGTGGCTGATGCGGTAGAGCGGGGGCAGGGCGAGATACAGCCGGCCGCCGCGGATCATGTCCGGCATCTGGCGGTAGAAGAAGGTGATCAGCAGGCTGGCGATGTGGGCGCCGTCGACGTCGGCGTCGGTCATGATGACGATGCGCTCGTAGCGCAGGTCTTCGTCGCGGTACTTGGCGCCGCCCTGGACGCCAAGGGCCAGCATCAGGTCCGACAGTTCCTTGTTGCCCATCAGCTTGTCGCCGGTGGCGCTGGCGACGTTGAGGATCTTGCCGCGCAGGGGCAGGATCGCCTGGGTCTTGCGGTCGCGCGCCTGTTTGGCCGAGCCGCCGGCGCTGTCGCCTTCGACGATGAACAGTTCGGCGCCGTCAATGGCGTTGGCCGAGCAGTCGGCCAGCTTGCCGGGCAGGCGCAGCTTGCGCGTGGCCGAGGCTCTGGCGACCTCGCGGTCCTTGCGGCGCTTGAGGCGGTCCTCGGCCCGTTCGATGACGAAGTCGAGCAGGGCGCGGGCGGCCTTGGGCGAGGCGGTCAGCCAGTGGTCGAACGGGTCGCGCAGGGCGGTCTCGACCAGCTTCTGGGCGTCGGACGAGCTCAGCCGCTCCTTGGTCTGGCCCTGGAATTCCGGATTGCGGATGAACACGCTGATCAGGGCGCCGGCGTTGGCGATCACGTCGTCGGCGGTGATGATGCCCGCGCGCTTTTCGTTGATCATCTCGGCGTGGGCCTTGAGACCGCGCGTCAGGGCGGCGCGGAAGCCGGCCTCGTGCGTGCCGCCCTCGGGCGTGGGCACGGTGTTGCAGTAGGACTGCATGAAGCCGTCGGCCTCGCCGAAGCCCTGCGGCGTCCAGGTGACGGCCCATTCCACGGCGCCGGCCTCGCCGGTCCGGGCGATGCGGCCGCTGAAGGCCTCGGGCGTCACGGTGGCGACCGATTTGATCCGCTCGGCGAGGAAGTCGGCCAGGCCGTTGGGGAAGTGGAACACCGCCTCGGGCGGGGTCTGGTCCTGGATGCGGCTCGGGTCGCAGGTCCATTTGATCTGCACGCCGCGGAACAGATAGGCCTTGGACCGGGCCATGCGGTAGAGGCGCGCGGGTTTGAACACCGCACCCTCGCCGAAGATGATCGGGTCGGGCAGGAACTTGATCGACGTGCCGTGCTTCTTCGACGGGCCCAGGGTTTCCAGCGGGCCGAGCGGCTTGCCGCGCGAGAAGATCTGGCGGTGCTCGAAGCCGTCGCGCCAGACCGTGACCTCGACCCGTTCGGACAGGGCGTTGACCACAGAGACGCCGACGCCGTGCAGGCCGCCCGAGGTCTCGTAGGCCTTGCCGGAGAATTTCCCGCCCGAGTGCAGCACGGTCATGATGACCTCAAGCGCCGACATGCCCGGATGCTTGGGGTGGGCGTCGACCGGGATGCCGCGGCCGTCGTCCTTGACCGTCAGGGCGCCGTCGGCGTCGAAGAACACCTCGATCAGCTTGGCGTGGCCGGCGACGGCCTCGTCCATGCTGTTGTCGAGCACCTCGGCGAACAGATGGTGCAGCGCCCGCTCGTCGGTGCCGCCGATGTACATGCCCGGCCGCTTGCGCACCGGCTCCAGGCCCTCGAGCACCTCGATGTCGCTGGCCGTATAGCCGCCGCCGGCCGGGGCCTTGGGCGGCGCGGAAGGCGCGGCGGGCAGAGGCGTCGGCCTGGCCGCGACCGGCTCGCTGGCCTGCGCCAGCGGCGCGGCCGGCGCCGGGTTGAGGGCGTCGTCGAACAGGGAGGATTGCACGGGGGGAGCGGACATGACGCTGGGGAGTTTCGGTCGATTCGGGGGCGCTGAGGTATGCGGCCAAGGGGCAGGGGGGGCAAGTAGATACCCTCTCCCGCAGGGAGAGGGAGGGGCCCGCCAGCGCGCAGGCGGGAGGGTGAGGGGTTACGGCGCCGAACCCGGGCCTCGCCGACCG
>CANJYY010000354.1 GCA_947479185.1 Caulobacteraceae bacterium | reverse complement strand
TCGCTCGGGCCGATGTCGTCGGGCTTGAAGACGCCGAGGCCCCCGCCCTCGATCATGGCCGGACCGCCCATGCCGAGGTTGGAGTCCTTGGTGGCGATGATGATTTCGCTCAGGCCGGCGATGGCCGCATTGCCGGCGAAACAGCGGCCGGCGACGATGGCGATCTTGGGAACTTCGCCCGACAGCTCTGCGAACTTGCCGAAGGTCGTCACGTCCAGCCCGGCGACGCCGGTGCCGTCGGTGTCGCCCGGCCGGCCGCCGCCGCCCTCGGCGTACCAGACCACCGGCAGCTTCTGCTCGCCGACGATGTGCAGCAGCCGGTCGGTCTTCTTGTGGTTCATGTTGCCCTGGGTGCCGGCCAGGACGGTGAAGTCGTAGCTCAGGGCCGCGACGCGCGCCTTTTCGGGCGTGAACAGGTGGCCGTTGATCGCGCCGATGCCGGCGATCAGACCATCGGCGGGCGTGGCCTTGATCAGGTCTTCCAGCGTGCGGCGGCGACGCTGGGCGGCGATGGTCAGGGCGCCGTACTCGATGAAGCTGCCCGGATCGAGCAGGTCGTCGAGGTTCTCCCGCGCCGTGCGGTGGCCGGTGCGGCGGCGCTTGGCCACGGCCTCGGGGCGGTTCTCGTCGAGGGTGAAGGCGTGCCGGTCGATGACCGCCTGCAGGTCCGGCCGGATATGGTCGGGGTCGATCTGCGCCGCCTCGGCCTGGGCGTCGGCGACGACGTCGGCCGGTTCGAGGAACAGGATCGGCTGGCCCTTGAGCAGGGTCTCGCCCTTCGCCGCGGCGATGCGCACGACCCGTCCGCCCTCGGGCGCGGCGACGACATGCTCCATCTTCATCGCTTCGAGGATGGCCACGGTCTGGCCCGGCGCGACGAGGTCGCCCTCGGCCACCTCGATGTGTCCGACCGTCGCCAGCAGCGGGGCGGCGACGCTGAAGGCCCCGTCGAGGCTTTCGAAGGCTTTCTGGGCCTCGGCGGGCGCGAAGGCTGTCTCGACGGCGGCCGGCTCGACCTTCGGCAGCCTGGCCAGCAGGTCCGGCAGGTGCGCCTCGAGGTAACGGGTCGTCGCCTGACCGCCGGTCACGGCCGGCTCGGCCAGCACGGCGCGCAGCAGCGGGGCGTTGGTCTCCACGCCGTCCAGCCGGAACTCGCCCAGCGCCCGGGCCGTGCGGGCGCAGGCGGACGCCATGGTGTCGCCCCGGCCGATGACCTTGGCCAGCAGGCTGTCATAGGCCGGGCTGGTGACGTAGCCGGCGTAGCCGTAGCCGTCGACGCGCACGCCCGGGCCGCTGGGCGGCTCGTAGGTGGCCAGCCGTCCGCCGCCGGGCAGAGTCGCGCCGTCGGCGGTCAGGGTTTCCAGATTGACCCGCGCCTGGACGGCGAAGCCGCGCGGCTTCGGCGCCTCGGTCAGACCCAGCTGCACCAGCGTCCTGCCCGCCGCCAGCTCGAACTGGACGCGGACCAGATCGAGGCCCGTGACCTCCTCGGTGACCGTGTGCTCGACCTGAAGCCGGGCGTTGGTCTCGATGAAGGCGAAGCCGCCCTTGCTGTCGACGAGGAACTCGACGGTGGCCAGGGTGCGGTACTTGGTGGCCGCGCACAGCCGCTCGGCGGCCTCGTGCAGGGACTTGCGCAAGGGCTCGGGCAGGATCGCCGGGGCGCTCTCGACCAGCTTCTGGTTGCGGCGCTGGATCGAGCAGTCGCGATCGCCCACGGCCAGCACGGCGCGGCCGTCGGCCACGATCTGCACCTCGATATGCCGGGCGTCGGCCACCAGCCATTCGGCGTAGACCGCGCCGTCGCCGAACGCCGCAAGCGCCTCGCGCGAACAGGCGGCCAGGGCGAACTCGATCTCCGCCTCGGTCTGGACGATGCGCATGCCGCGCCCGCCGCCGCCGGCCACGGCCTTGAGCATCATCGGGCCGTTTTTCTTGAAGAAGGTCTTCGCGGCGGCCAGGTCGATCGGCCCCGTGCCGGCCAGCACCGGGACCTTGGCCTTGGCCGCCAGGGCGCGGGCCTTGGCCTTGTCGCCGAACAGCTCCAGCGCGTCGGGCGAGGGGCCGATGAAGGTAATCTTCGCGGCGGCGCAGGCGCGGGCGAAGGCGGCGTTCTCCGACAGGAAGCCGTAGCCCGGGTGGATGGCGTCGCACTTCGCGGCCTTCGCCGCGGCGATGACCCCGTCGATGTCGAGATAGGCCTTCACGCCCTGGCCCTTGAGGGCCACGGCCTCGTCGGCGGCGCGCACATGCAGCGAGGCGGCGTCGTCCTGGGCATGGATCGCGACGCTGACGATGCCCAGTTCCGCCGCCGCGCGGGCGATGCGGATGGCGATCTCGCCGCGGTTGGCGATCAGCACGCGCTTGAAGCTCAAGGGAAACCTCCGTCGGCTCATACAGCCGTTTGCGCGCACCATAGCGTCCCGGCTTGACTCTCCAAGTCCGCAGCGCGAGAACAAAAGTAGAACATTGGAGAACAGTCATGCCGGCGTCGCGGCTCGCCCGCCTCGCGGCCGTGAAGGGCCAGATCGCCGCTCTGGAAGCGGGGACTCGGACTCCATCCGCGGTTCTGCCGTTCGGCGATGCGCGCGTCGATGACTGTCTGCCGGGGGGCGGCCTGCCGCTGGGACGCTGGCACGAGGTGACCGGCGGCGGGATGGATGTGGAGACAGGCGCGGCCACCGCCGGCTTCGCCGCCCTGCTGGCCCTGCCGCTGGCGGCGCGCGGGGCCGTAGTCTGGATCCTGCGGCGGGACGACCTCTACGCCCCCGGGCTGGAGACGCTGGGCTTTCCGGCCCGGCGGTTGATCCAGGTGCGGGTCCGCGATGAGACGGCGGCCCTGATGGCCCTGGAGGACGCGCTCGGCTCGGCCGGGGTCGCCGCCGTGGCCGCCGAGATCGAGGACGTCGACCTGACCGCCGGCCGCCGGCTGCAGTTGGCCTGCGAGAAGCACGGCGCGACCGGCTTCGTGATCCAGCGGCGGCCATTCGGCGGCGCGGCCCGCAAGGGCGTCAGCGGCTCGGCGGCGGCGACGCGCTGGCGGGTCTCGGTCGCGGCCAGCGCGCCGCCGGCGGGGGAGCCGGGCCTTGGCCCGCCGCGCTGGACCGCCGCCCTTGAACGCTGCCGGGGCGGTCGCCCCGGTGAATGGACCTTTGAATGGCGGCAGGAGGCTGACCATGGCTCGCATCCTCTCGCTGTGGCTGCCGGACTGGCCGGTGACGGTGTGGAACCGCAGGAACGCGGCCGGCTCAGGGCCTAGCGCCCTCCTGATCACCGAGCGCGGAACCCGCCGGCTCCATGCCCTGGACCCCGCCGCCCGGGCGCTGGGCCTGTACGCCGGTCAGAAGGCCACGGACGCCGCGGCCCTGGTTCCGGAGCTCATCACCGCCGACGCTGATCCCGAAGGCGACGCGGCGGCGCTGACGGCGCTGGGCGACTGGTGCGTGCGCTTCTCGCCGGCCGTGG
>CANJYY010000353.1 GCA_947479185.1 Caulobacteraceae bacterium | reverse complement strand
CGGATCGGCCTGCTGACCGAGACCGTCCGGCCCAAGTTCGAGGCGCTCGGGGTGCTGCGGTTCGAAGACGAGGTCCACGACGGCCTGATCGACTGGGCCACCCTCGAAAAGCCGCTGCCGATCACGCCCAGGCAGATGGCGGCCGAGTAGCCCTCGACCTCCTATCCGTTTCGTCCAACTCAAGGCCCCCGGCTCCTCCGGCGCGGGGGCCTCCTTTTGTCCGGAGCGCGCGGGCCACTGGCAACGATGAATTGATCCAGGTCAATCGACATGTTTTCGCCTGAATTGATCCACGTCACGGCCCGCCATGCAGGATCGATTATTGATCAGTTGCCCGGAGCAACAGACGCCCCGGCCCAAAATCAAGGGGATATCAAGATGAAAACCATGATCGCCACCGCGGTGGTTGCCGCTGCCCTGGCGGCGGCGGGCGGAGCTTCGGCCGCTGACTTTCAGCCCAAGGCCGCCGGAACCTGGCTGGTCGACGTGCGCGCCACCACGGTGGCCCCTGACGAGTCCGGCGCCATTCTGACCGCCGCCGGCGTCGACACCGGCCTGGACGTCAAGATCGACAACGACACCATTCCGTCGCTCGGCATTTCCTATTTCGTGACCGACAAGATCGCCGTCGAGCTGATCCTGGGCACGTCAAAGCACACGGTATCGGCGACGACTCTGCCGGCCGCCACGCCCGTGCATGACACCTGGGTCCTGCCGCCGGTCCTGTCGGTCCAGTATCACCCGCTGCCCGCCGCGCGCTTCAGCCCGTACGTCGGCGCGGGCGTCAACTACATGATCTTCTACAAGGGCAAGGACCGGAACGGCTTCACCGTCGATCTGGACAACGGCTTCGGCTACTCGCTGCAGGCCGGCGCGGATATCGCGCTGACCGGCCCCTGGTCGCTGAACGTTGACGTGAAGAAGGTGTTCTTCGACACCTCCGCCAGCATCAACGGCGGAACCCTGAAGTCGGACGTCACCATCGACCCGCTGGTCGTGTCGGTCGGCGTCGGACGCAAGTTCTAGGCGCCGTCTCCCGCGTCGAGGCCGGCCAGCTCAGCGAGCTCGGCCGGTTTCTCGATGCTGAGACTGTGAAGCGACAACAGCCGGATGACGCCGCGGGTCTTCAGCCGCGACGTGACCCGGCTGACCGTCTCGGTGGTGAGGCCAAGATAGTCGGCGATCTCCGCCCGAGTCATGGGCAGCTGAATGATCCGTCCGGCGCCGCCGGCCCGCCGGTCCCGCGCGGCGAGATCGGCCAGGAAGGACGCCAGCCGCTCGACGGCCGTCTTTCGACCCAGCAGCAGCATCTGGTTGTGCGCCGCCTGCAGCTCGTGCGAGGCGCGGTCGAGCAACGCCGTTTCCAGATCGGGCTGCTCCACCAGCATCTTGCGATAGGACTTCTTCTGGAACCGGCAGGCCGATCCGGTCGACAGCGCCTCCGCCGAGAAGGCGTAGCGGTCGCCGGTGGCCAGGCCGAGGAAGTCTCCCGAGAACAGAAAGCCGACGATCTGCCGACGACCGTCGGGCAGCAGCTTGTAGACCCGCACCGCCCCCGAGGTGATGTTGAACAGGTTGGTCGCCGGATCCCCCTCGCGGACGAGGATTTCGCCCGCGCCGAAATCCTGGTGATCGGAGATGCTGTTCAGGCGGCGCAGGCCGTCCTCCGCCAGCACGTTGCACACGCTCAGATGACGCGCGGCGCAGAGGCTGCAGGGGTCGGGCCGGCTGTCCCTGGCGCAGACGATGGCTTCCGTTGTTCCGCTCATGACGCGATATCCCCCAGAGTTATACAGGCTTGACGCAGATCAACGATGCAGGCGGGCGAGACTGCGAGCCTCGCGTCCAGCATGAAATCGCGACTGAACAGTATTGTGGTCACGCGCCTGTCGGCGGATGAGATCGACGAGGCGTTTGGACTGGCCAGGCTGGCCTTCCCCGGACTGACGCCCGGCCGCTGGCGGGCGACCGCGCGGCGCTGGACGGCGCATCCGGCCGGCGCGACCGGCGCCCTGGTCGCACGCGACGGAGCGGGCCGGCTGAGCGGGCTGGCGCCCTTCACCGTACGCAACAATCTGCAGGCAGGCCGGAGCCTCTGGGTCGAGCGCGTGGCGTCGTTCTCGCTGCTCGACGGCCGCCCCGTGGTCGAGGGGCTGGCCGACGGGCTGCGCGACGTGGCCCGCACGCTCGGGTGCAGCGGGCTGACCGTGCAGATCGAGACGGGCGATCGCGCGCTGATCTCTGCCCTCGGGCGCAAGCCGGGCAGCGCGAAATCCACCCTCGTCAGCGCCACGATCTAGGCGCGTCCGGAGTCGCGTCCGAGCAGGGCCGCGGCCCCGGCGAACGCGACGATCGTCAGGGCGGCCGCCGGGAAGCACAGCGGGCAATGCCCGAGCAGCGCCAGGGGCTCTCCACAGAACTCGCCGAATGCGGTCAGCTGCGGCCATTCCCGCACAATCACGCCGATCCAGAGCGCCGCCGCGCCCAAGGCGGCGTGCAGGGTGATCAGCTCAAGCCGGGCCGTGTTGGTCAGCTTCGTCAGCGCGCGGACTTGCATCTTCGACTCCCATGTTGCGCTGCATTCTTTTCCCCGTGCGGGCGCGAGAGGCCTTGATGCAGATCAACGCGACGACTCCCCCGCGGCCCTAGCTGAACCACAAGACAGCTTGGGGCATAAACATGACACAGGTATCGAAACCGGGCGGCGGTTCGCTCGACGGGCCGATCCTACTTATCTGCACAATTCTCGTCGGACTTCTGTTCGCCGTCGGGGCCGCGATGACGGATGATCCGTTGTTCCGCCTCCAGGCGTTCATCTTCGTGGGCGCCGCCGTCGTCGGCGGGTTCGCGCTGAACGCCGCCATGAGCGGCGGGCTTCTGAACAACGACTCGTCGAAATACATGGATGGCGTGGTCAAGGCCGGCGTCATCGCGACCATGTTCTGGGGCGCGGTCGGCATGCTGGTGGGGGTGGTTATCGCCGCCCAGCTGTCCTGGCCCAACCTTCTCTACTTCCCGGACTTCGGCTTCCTGAACTTTGGTCGCCTGCGTCCGCTGCACACCTCGGCCGTTGTGTTCGCCTTCGGCGGCAACGCGCTGATCTGCACGTCCTTCTATGTGGTCCAGCGGACCTGCCGGGCGCGCCTCTTCGGCGGCGTCCTGCCGTGGTTCGTGTTCTGGGGCTACCAGCTGTTCATCGTCGCGGCGGCGCTCGGCTATGTCACGGGCATCACCCAGGGCAAGGAATACGCCGAGCCCGAGTGGGTTGTTGACCTGTGGCTGACGGTCGTCTGGGTCGGCTACCTGTTCACCTTCCTCGGCACGATCTGGAAGCGCAAGGAGCCGCACATCTACGTGGCCAACTGGTTCTACCTGGCCATGATCGTCACGGTCGCCGTTCTGCACCTGGACAACAACGCGGCCGTGCCGGTGGGCCTCCTCAACCATGGCAGCGTTCCGCTGTTCGGCGGCGTCCAGAGCGCCCTGACCCAGT
>CANJYY010000352.1 GCA_947479185.1 Caulobacteraceae bacterium | reverse complement strand
GAGTTCCAGGACAACGCCCTGGCCATCGACCAGGAGCGCGAGGGCATCCGCCTGACCGGCTTCGCGGGCCTGCCGACCTATTCGCGCGGCAACGCCGCCCACCAGTATCTGTTCGTCAACGGCCGGCCAGTGCGCGACCGCCTGCTGCAGGGCGCCCTGCGCGGGGCCTATGCCGACTATCTGGCGCGCGACCGCCACCCGACGGCGGCGCTGTATATCGAGCTCGACCCGACCTTCGTCGACGTCAACGTCCATCCGGCCAAGGCCGAGGTGCGCTTCCGCGACCCCGCGCTGGTCCGGGGCCTGATCATCGGGGCCCTGCGCCATGCCCTGGCCGGCGCCGGGCACCGCGCCTCGACAACCGTCGCGTCAGCCGCCCTGGCGGGCTTCCGCGCCCAGAGTTTCCCCGGGGCGGGCTACCAGCCCGGCCCGTCGCCCGCCGGCTTCTCGGCCTGGCAGCAGGGCGGCTGGACGCCCCGCGCGCCCGCCCCGATCCTGCCCGGCATGGCCGAGGCCACCGCCCGGGTCGAGCCGACGGGCGACTGGACATCGCCGCCGCAGGGCTATGGCGAGGCGGCTGCGGTCATCGACCCCGTCGACTATCCGCTCGGCGCGGCGCGGGCCCAGGTGCACGAGACCTATGTCGTGGCCCAGACCCGCGACGGCATCGTCATCGTTGACCAGCACGCCGCCCATGAGCGGCTGGTCTATGAGCGGATGAAGCGGGAGATGGAGTCGGGCGGCGTGGTCCGTCAGACCCTGCTGCTGCCCGAGGTGGTCGATCTCGATCCGGCCGAGGCCGACCGGGTGATGGCCAAAGCCGATGAGCTGGGGGCCCTGGGACTGGTGATCGAATCGTTCGGGCCGGGCGCGGTGCTGGTGCGCGAGACGCCGGCGCTGCTGGGCGACACGGACGCGGCGGGCCTGATCCGCGACATCGCCGACGACCTGGCCGAGAACGGTCAGGCCCTGGCGCTGCGCGAGCGGCTGGAAGAGGTCTGCTCGACCATGGCCTGCCACGGCTCCGTCCGGGCCGGGCGTCGCCTGACGGGGGCCGAGATGAACGCCCTGCTGCGCGAGATGGAGGCCACGCCCCACTCAGGCCAGTGCAACCACGGCCGCCCGACCTACGTCGAGCTCAAGCTGGCGGATATCGAGCGGCTGTTCGGCCGTCGGTGAAGCGCGGGGACATGCACCGCAGGTCCGTGCCCCCTTCGTCGGCGGCCCGGCGCTAGAAAATCGCGAGCGCCGTGACGACCACGAAGGCGCCGATCATGATCACGCTGCCGGCGGCCATGATCAGCATCAGCAGACCCTTGGCCACGGGCGACAGCAGGTCGGGTTCGGCGGGAATGAATTCGGGCACGGGAAGGGTCTTGGCCATGGAGGCCTCCTTGTGGGTCGTTTCCTCGCGGGGCGTATTAAGTCCACACCCTCGTTAGGGAGATCGTCCGCCCGCTACTGATCCAAGTCAATCGTGCGCGCCGTCAATTCTGGCGGCCCGTTCGGGGTGTCGTGTTGGGGCATGCGCCGTGGGTACATGCCCCGATCGCTTACAGCGTCGCTTCCGCGAAGGCCGTCATGGCCGCCTGCAGATACTCCAGCAGGCCCGCCGCCCGGGTCTCGTAGCGGGCCTTGAAGTCGGGGTGGTCGCCGTACATCGCCGCCAGCCCGAGATAGGCCTCGCGCGTCGGCGGGGCCTTCCAGCTGCGCGCGACCCAGGCGTGGTGACGCCGGATGAGGTCGGCCGCGGCGGCGCTGTCCGGCGGCAGGCCATCAGCCATCGCCCGGGCCAGCCCGGCCTCGACGGCCTCGATCTCGGCCTGGACGCCGGCGACGTCGCCGGCGGTCCAGCCCTTCATCACCGCCTTGCCGTGATCGATTTCGGCCTTCGCGCCCGCGCCGTGCCGGTCGATCACCCAGGCCTCGTACTCGGCCTGCTTCTCGGGCGCGAAGCCCTGATAGAGATCCCTGTCCTTCATGTCCGTCGCTCCTTCGAGGGCGGCGAGGGTGTCATCCAGCGTGCGGAGAAGGCGGCGGTACCGTCGGGCCTCGGCGTCGAGCATTGTCCGGTGGCGGCGCAGGGCCGCCGTCCGGTCGAAGTCCGGCGCGGCCAGCACCGTGGCGATGGCGTCCAGCGGAAACTCGAGCTCCCGGTGGAACAGGATCTGCTGCAGGCGCAGCAGCTCCTCGCGGCCATAGTAGCGGTAGCCGTTCTCTCCGACGCTGGCCGGTCTGAGCAGACCGATCTGGTCATAGTGGTGCAGCGTGCGGACCGAGACGCCCGACATCGTCGCCAGCTGTTTGACCGTGTATCTGCTCATCCCGTCCTCGCCGATGGACAGCGGTATGAGGTCTCACGGGACGTGAGGGTCAAGCCCCCGGCGCGGGGAGGCGCGACTCAGGCCGCCGCGCGGCGCTCCGAGGCGGCCATGGCCGCCTCCATGGCGGCGGCCAGCAGGTCGGCCTTGATCGGCTTCTCGACCACCCCGTTCATGCCCTGGGCCACGTAGTGGATGGCGTCCCAGGGATCGGCGTTGGCGGTCAGGGCGAGGATCGGCACGCCGCCCCGTCCGCCGGACAGCTTGCGGATCGCGCGCGTTGCCTCGACGCCGTCCATGCGCGGCATGCGGATGTCCATCAGGATCAGGTCGAAACGGCCGGCGCTGGCAGCCTCGACGGCGGCCTCGCCATCGTCGACGGTCTCGAAGGTGCAGCCGAACATCTCGACCAGCGTCCCGGCGACCAGCCGGTTGGTCGCGTTGTCGTCGGCGATCAGCACATGCAGCGACGGGCCGGAGAGGGCGACTTCGGGCCCGTCGGCCGGCGCCTGTCCCGCCCCCGCCGGCACCTCGAACAGCACGATCGAGAAGTGCACCGTCGAGCCGCGCGTGTCGTTGTTGCGGGCGGCGATCTCGCCGTCCATCCGCGTGATGATCTCGCGGCAGATCGACAGGCCCAGGCCCGCGCCGCCATGCGCCCGGCCGGCTTCGGTCTGGGCGAACGGCTTGAAGATGCTGGCCAGCCGGTCTTCGGGAATACCCATGCCGCTGTCGCGCACTTCCCCGGTCAGGGTGATGTGGCCTTCGACCGCCTCGGCCGTCAGGATGACCTCCACCAGACCCGTGTCGGTGAATTTCAGCGCATTGCCGATCAGGTTGTTGAACACCTGCTTGAGGCGGATCGCGTCACCCAGCGCCCACAGGCCTGACGGACCGCGATAGGACAGGGTCAGGGTCAGACCCTTCTGTTCGGCGCGCGGCCGCCAGAGGTTGTCGAGGTCGTCGAGGATGCCCGCCACCTCGAAGCCGTCTTCCGCCAGGTCGAGCTGACCGAATTCGGCGCGGGAGATGTCGAGGGCGTCGGTCAGCAGCCGCAACAGCGTCTCGCCCGACTCCATGATGGTGTGCACGAACGGCTTGAGGTCGGACTGGGTCAGCTTGCGATCGAGGATGTCGGCGATCGCCAGCACGCCGTTCAGCGGCGTGCGGATCTCGTGGCTCATCACGGCGAGGAACTGCGACT
>CANJYY010000351.1 GCA_947479185.1 Caulobacteraceae bacterium | reverse complement strand
GATCAGGCCGTTGAACAGGTCACTCGCGCCGGTCACCCGGCCGAACGCCGGCGTCGCGATCAGGCCGTGCCCCGCGGCGTCGGTGACGTTGATCGACAGGCTGTGCGCCGGCGTCGGCGCGTCGCTGACGTTGGCGTAGTTCAGGCTCTCGATCAGGGCCTCGATGGCCGCGGCCGACGCCGCGCCGTTGAAGGCGACCTGGAAGTTGGCCCCGACGCCGCCGCTGGCCGTGCCGATGGCCACCGCGACGCCCGCGCCCGCGCCGTCCGCGTCATAGTAGACGATGCCGCCCGAGACGGTGATGTAGAGGCCGTTGGCGACATCCACCCGATCCTCGGCCAGAACGCCGGTGATCGTCAGGCTGCCGCCGTTGAAGTCGTTGTCGGCGTCGGTGAAGGTGACGTCGCTGTCGATGATCTGCGGCGTGGTGTTGACCGTATTCTCGAGCACGGTCGGCGCATCGAAGCCGGTCAGCTGGGGGAACGCCATGGCAAATCTACTCCTGCGCTACAGCCGGCTTTGCAGGAGAGCGGCAGCGGTACTGGTGGGATCCGGGTCACCGATGCGCCGTTCACGGCGCAATCGGGCAGGAACGGCCTGAACAGCGACCGTCTCCCTCCTTTCGGTGACACCTGCTGGCACAGATAGTGCAATAATCCGCCTGTATCGCCCCCCGGGGCGCCCTGTTGAGACGCGTGTGACCCAATTGCACAAAGGCCGTTCCGCGCTTCCACAGCCGCTCTCGGACAGCGCGCGCAGTCTGGCCCAGGCCCTCAACCACGAAGCCCTCGACCGCGAGAAGCCGCATGCCCGACGCCAGACCATGCCGGGTTTCGCCGACCTCGCGCGGGACATCGTCGAGATCTGGGGGCCGCATCCCGGGGCCGTCGGCGAGATCAGCCGACTGCTGCGGGACATGGGCCGGTTCGCGGCCGGCAACTGGGCGATCTATCTGGAAGCCACGCCAGGCGGTCTGACCACGGCGCGGATGAGCGAGTCGCTGAAGCGGACGACAGTTTCGGGGCCCGGACGGGCCCGCGCCCTGCTCGCCTACCTGCGGTTCATCGGCTACGTCGTGCCGGCCCCTGATGTCGGCGACGGCCGCACGCGCCACTTCCGCACCACCGTGAAGATGCGCGAGGCGTTCCAGGACCGCATCCGCCGCGAGCTTGAGGTGCGGGCGCGGCTCGACCCGGCGATCCCGGCCCTGCTGGCGCGCTTCGACAGCGACCCGTCGGCCTTTGACGCCTTCTTCGTGACGATCAGCGAAGTCAGCTTCGCCAACATGGAGCTGGCCGCGCCGCGCAAGAACGAACTGGATCTGTTCTCGGACCGTTATGCCGGCCTGATCATCCTGTGCGAGATGCTTCAGCGCGGCGAACCGGGCGACGGCTTCCTGCCGCGCGGACCGCTGGACTTCACCGTCGCCGGACTGGCGATGCGCTGTGACACCTCGCGCATGCAGGTCAACGCCCTGCTGTCACGGGCCCGTCAGGCCGGCTACCTGATTCCCACGGCGGACGGGCGCGAGCGTCTCAGCGAGCCGCTGCTGCGGAACATGGAGGGCCTGATCGCGGGCACGACCGACATGGTCATCGGCTGCGCCCGCATCGTCATGGGCGGGCCGGCGACGATCTTCGACTGATCGCCGCCCGGCCCTTCGCCGATTGAGTCGAGGCGGCGGTGGAGACGGCGTGGCTGCCGGGACGGGCCTGTTCTCCGCGCGGGCCTCGCCACGCCACGCCACAGCGGTTAACAACTGTCCATCGCCTCTTGCGCGGAGGCGCGACGGCCGTAAAGCTCCCCCCACGGAACGGAAGGGCTGCGCTTTGAGTCACACTGACGATCCCGGCGTGGAGCCAAAGACTCCCGAGGCCGAGGCCGCCACCAAGCAGCTGGTGTTCAACGCCGCCGAGCGGCTGTTCGCCCTGCACGGATTCCAGAACGTCTCGGTGCGCGACATCACCGCCGAGGCGGGCGTCAATCTGGCCTCGGTGAACTATCATTTCGGCTCCAAGGACGCGCTGCTTTTCGAGATCTTCCGGCGCCGGACCCAGGAGCTGAACCGCGACCGCGCGCGGATGCTGCACGAAGCCGCCGACCGCAACGCCGGCAAGCCGCCGGTGCGCGAGATCCTCACCGCCCTGTTCGCCCCGCCGCTGAAGTGGCTGGATCCGTCGAATGACCGCCGTATCTCGCTGCAGTTCCTGATCCGCGCGCGCAGCGAGGGCACGGCCGAGATCCGTGAGGTTCTGGGCAGCGACGTCAGCCACCTGAAGCGCTTCGCCGACGCCCTGCTGGCCGCCCTGCCCGGCCTGCCGCCGGAGGAGGTCTACTGGCGGCTGCACTTCGTGCTGGGGATGATCCACCAGAACCGCTTCATGGAACTGGACCGGTTGCACGTCCTGTCCGGCGGCCTGACCCGCGAGGGCGAGGTCGAGGCCCTGCTGACCCGCATGGTCGACTTCGCCGAGGCGGGGTTTTTGCGGTAGGAACGCGCTAGATTTCCTCTCCCAGAGGGAGAGGTGGCCGGGCGGAGCCCGGTCGGAGAGGGAGAGGCAGCTGTCAGACACGGTGGCTTGAGGTCTGCCACCACCGGCGCTTCCCTCTCCACCATGCTCCGCATGGTCCCCCTCTCCCTCCGGGAGAGGAGGAAATAGGCCCTACCCCCCGCGCTTCATCGTCTCGCGGGCGATGACGATCTGCTGCACCTGGCTGGTGCCCTCGTAGATGCGGAAGATGCGCACGTCGCGGTACAGGCGCTCGATGCCGTAGTCGGCGACATAGCCGGCGCCGCCGAAGATCTGCACGGCCTTGTCGGCGACGCGGCCGACCATCTCCGAGGCGAAGTATTTGGCGGCGGCGGCCTCCAGCACGATGGTCTGGCCGGCGTCGCGCTTGCGGGCGCCTTCCATGACCAGGGCGCGAGCGGCCATGCACTCGGTCTTCATGTCGGCGATCATGCCCTGGATGAGCTGGAACTGGGCCAGCGCCTGGCCGAACTGCTTGCGCTCGCCGGCATAGGCGACGCTGTCGGCGATGAGCCGCTCGGCCACGCCGACGCACAGGGCGGCGATGTGAAGACGCCCCTTGTCGAGCACCTGCATGGCCACCTTGAAGCCCTCGCCTTCATTGCCGAGGCGGTTCTCGACCGGCACGCGGACGTTGTCGAAGGTGATGTCGTGGATCTGGGCGCCGTGCTGGCCCATCTTCTTCTCGGGCTTGCCGACCGTGATGCCCGGCAGGTTGCTCGGCACGAGGAAGGCCGAGACGCCGCCGCCGCCCTTCACGTCCGGATTGCTGCGCGCCATGACGGTGAACAGCCCGGCCTTGGCGGCGTTGGTGATGTAGCGCTTGGAGCCGTTCAGCACATAGGCGTCGCCGTCGAGGATGGCGCGGGTCTGCACCGAGGCGCTGTCGGAGCCGGCTTCCGGCTCGGTCAGGGCGAAGGAGGTGACGACCTCGCCCGACGCCACGCCGGGCAGCCATTTCGCCTTCTGCTCATCGGTGCCGAACATCACCAGCCCCTG
>CANJYY010000350.1 GCA_947479185.1 Caulobacteraceae bacterium | reverse complement strand
GGCGGGCCTTCATTGGTGGAGCTTAGCGGAGTCGAACCGCTGACCTCTTGCATGCCATGCAAGCGCTCTACCAGCTGAGCTAAAGCCCCGAGGTCTCGGGTTTCCCGCATCCGGCGGGCCGGCGGCGAGGGCGCGGTTCTATGCCGTCATCCCTCGCCAATCAAGAGCCTCTGATCGGTTTTTCCGATCAACGGTCCTCGGCGTCGCCTTCACCCGGCAAACCGTCGATTTCGTCGTCCGGGAAGTCGTCTTCATCCTCGTCCTCGAGGAAGGGCACGCCGTCGGCTTCTTCGTCGTCGGCCAGCTCTTCATCTTCGGCGAAATCAACGCCCAGATCGTCGGCGGGCGCGGGCGCCGCGACGGGATCATCCGACTCTTCGTCGGTTTCGATCGGTTCGGCCGCGGCCTCGTCGTCGATTTCCGGCGTCTGATCGGGTTCTTCCTCGAAGCCATCGGCATCGGGATCGACGGCCTTGACGGGTTTGTCTTCGGCGTCCTCGTAGTCCGGCACGGCCGTGCGGGCGCGAACCCGACGGTTACGGACGGCTTCTTCGGGGTCGAAGGTCTCGCCGCACTTTGGACATGCGGCCGGGCGGCGGCCCAGGTCGTAGAATTTGGACTGGCAATTGGGGCAAATCTGTTTTGCGCCCAGTTCAGGATTGGCCAAGGGGCGATCCTCGTAGGTCTTGTGCGGAAGCGGCGGCTCACTTGCCACGGGGCGGGGGCGCTGTCAAAAGCAATCCCCGCCTTCCCCAAACCCTTTCAGGAGCTTGCGCCCGGCATGACCGCCGCCGTGCTTTCGGCCCGCCCCGGCGCGCCCCTCTCAGGAACCGTCCAGGTTCCCGGCGACAAGTCGATCTCGCACCGCGCGCTGATCCTCGGCGCCATGGCGTCGGGCCGCACCACGATCACGGGGTTGCTCGAGGGTGAGGACGTCCTGGCGACCGCCCGGGCGATGCAGGCGTTCGGCGCGACCGTCACCCGCACGGGCGAGGGCGCCTGGACCGTCGAGGGCAAGGGCGGCTTCTCCGAACCCTCCGACATCATCGACTGCGGCAACGCCGGCACCGGCGTGCGGCTGATCATGGGCGCCATGGCCGGCTATCCGGTCACCGCCACCTTCACCGGCGACGGCTCGCTGCGGAAGCGGCCGATGGGCCGGGTGCTGGAGCCCCTCGGAAAGATGGGCGCGACCTGGCTGTCACGCGACGGCGGCCGCCTGCCCCTGACCCTGCGCGGCGGAACGCTGGCGGCGCTCGACTATACCCTGCCGATGGCCTCGGCCCAGGTGAAGTCGGCCGTGCTGCTGGCCGGGCTGCACGCCGACGGTCCGGTGACGGTCGTCGAGCCGGAGGCGACCCGCGACCACACCGAACGGATGCTGCGCGCCTTCGGCGCCACCGTGACCGTCAGCGACCACAATGACCGGCGGGTCATCACCCTGCAGCCCGGCGCGAAACTGTCGGGCAGCCCCGTGGCGGTGCCGGGCGACCCGTCGTCGGCCGCCTTCCCGATCGTCGCGGCCCTGATCACCCCGGGCTCGCAGGTCACCGTCACCGGCGTGATGCTCAACCCGCTGCGCACCGGCCTGTTCGACACCCTGCGCGAGATGGGCGCGGACCTGACCATCACCAATCGCCGGGACGCCAGCGGCGAGGAGGTCGGCGACATCACCGCCCGTCACTCGACGCTGCACGGCGTCGTCGTGCCGCCGGGCCGCGCGCCCAGCATGATCGACGAGTATCCGATCCTCGCCATCGCCGCCGCCTTCGCCACCGGCGACACGGTGATGCGCGGCGTCGGCGAGATGCGGGTCAAGGAAAGCGACCGCATCGCCCTGATGTCGGCGGGCCTGGAAGCCTGCGGCGTCGACGTCGAGGAGGAGCCGGAGGGCTTCATCGTTCATGGAACCGGCGCGCCCCCGCGCGGCGGCGGTCTGGTCGAGACCCACGGCGACCACCGCATCGCCATGAGCCACCTGATCCTCGGCCTGGCCGCCCGCGAGGCCGTACGGGTCGACGAGCCGGGCATGATCGCCACCAGCTTCCCGACCTTCGCCGACATGATGCGCGGCCTCGGCGCCGACATCACGGAGGCCTGAGGCATGGGCTTCGCCATCGCCGTCGACGGCCCCGCCGCCTCGGGCAAGGGCACGATCGCCGTCAAGCTCGGCGCGCTGTACGGCTATCCGGTGCTCGACTCCGGCCTGCTCTACCGCGCTGTCGGCATGAAGGTGCTCGGCCAGGGCGGGGACCTCGCCGACGAAGCCGCCGCCACCGCCGCCGCCCGCTCGCTGGAGCCGTCCGAACTCGAGGGTCCGGTCGTCCGCACCCGCGCCGCGGGCGAGGCCGCCAGCCGGGTGGCCATCTACACGCCGGTCCGCCGGGTGCTGCGGGACTTCCAGCGCGACTTCGCCCTGCAGGAGCCCGGAGCGGTCATCGACGGCCGCGACATCGGCACGGTCATCGCCCCGGACGCCCCGGCCAAGCTCTATGTCACCGCCACGCCGGAAGCCCGCGCGATGCGCCGCTGGAAGCAGCTGGTCGGCCAGGGCGAGACCGTCACTTACGAGGACATCCTCGCCGACATCCATACGCGCGACGCCCGTGACTCGGCCCGCGCCGACTCGCCGATGGTCGCCGCGCCCGACGCGGTCTTGCTCGACACCACCGAAATGACTATAGACGCGGCCTTCGATGCGGCCCGCCGTATCGTCGAGGCGGCGCGCAGCCGGTGGGAAACCGCCAAAGGCTAATCCAACGCGCCGGGGCTCGAACGGCCGCGGGCGCATAAATTCCGTCAAACCCATGGACCGCCCGGACTCCGCCGGCATCCCGCCGCCTGTCCGCGATCCGCAACCAAGAGACTGAAACTTTATATGGCCGACGATCTCAGCCTGAACCCCAGCCGCGATGACTTCGCGGCCCTGCTCGATGAATCCATGGGCGGCGCCGGCGGCGACTTCGCCGAAGGCACCGTCATCAACGGTATCGTTGTTGGCATCGAGAAGGACTTCGCCATCATCGACGTCGGTCTGAAGACCGAAGGCCGCATCCTGATCAAGGAATTCGGCGTCGACGACGCGGGCAAGCCCACCCTGAAGATCGGCGACACCGTCGAAGTGTTCCTCGAGCGCCTCGAGAACGCCCTCGGCGAAGCGGTCATCAGCCGTGAAAAGGCCAAGCGCGAAGAAGCCTGGACCCGCCTGGAAGGCGTGTTCGCCAAGCAGGAGCCGGTCATGGGCTCCATCGTCGGTCGCGTGAAGGGCGGCTTCACCGTCGACCTCGGCGGCGCCAGCGCCTTCCTGCCGGGCTCGCAGGTGGACATCCGTCCGGTCCGCGACGTCGGCCCGCTGATGGGCAAGGAACAGCCCTTCGCCATCCTCAAGATGGACCGTCCGCGCGGCAACATCGTCGTCTCGCGTCGCGCCATCCTGGAAGAAGCCCGCGCCGAACAGCGCACCGAGCTGGTCAGCCAGCTGCAAGAGGGTGAAATCCGCGAAGGCGTGGTCAAGAACATCACCGACTACGG
>CANJYY010000349.1 GCA_947479185.1 Caulobacteraceae bacterium | reverse complement strand
TGGTCAACATCTTCCTGAAGCAACCGATGCTCTACTGGATCATCAACGCCGCCGGCGTGCTGATCTTCGCGGGCCTGACCGCCTACGACACCCAGAAGCTGAAGATGACCTACTACGCCATCGGCGGTGACGAAACCGGCAAGGCCGTGGCCACCAACTTCGGCGCGCTGAGCCTGTATCTGGACTTCATCAACCTGTTCCAGTTCCTGCTCGCCTTCATGGGCGGCCGTCGCGAATAGCGACGCGGAGATCCGCTGAAACGATCAGGCCCCGCCGGGACACCGGCGGGGCCTTTTTCTTGGCCGGGGCAGACTCGGCGCCGTCTTCCCGGCGAAGGCCGGGATCCAGATCCAGCTACGGTGTCGGGAGACAATCCGTCCCGTGAGCTCTCGACGATCTGGGCCCCGGCCTTCGCCGGGGACACGGGGCAGGGAGATGCCCTACTCCACCACCGTGAACCGGCCCTTGTCGAACACCTTGAGCACCTGCTCCAGGTCGTGGCCGCGCTTGAGGATATGGCCTGACTGGGTCAGCACCGCCCAGGCGCCCTGCTTGCGGGCGAGCGCCGGGCGCTTCTCGATGCGATAGAGCGGCTGCTCTGAGGCGCGGCGGAACACGCTGAACACACAGCTCTCCGACAGGCCGGCGATGGCGTAGTCGCGCCACTCGCCGGCGGCCACCATCCGCCCGTACAGGCGGAGCAGCCGCTCCAGTTCGCGCCGCTCGAAGAACACCACGGCGGCGGACGGTTGCGCGTATGTCGGATCAAACGCCATGCCCGGCGAGGCTAGACCCAAACGGGCGGGTTTGGCGAGAGGCGTCGCCGAAAAGCCACGCTTCCCCGATTTGTCGAACGGCTGTCATGCAGCGCCTCTAAATGACCTCATTTCGGACGCGGGCCCGCCTGCAACAGGCATCAAGTTCTGACTGTCGGCCGGTCGGAAGCGTCGCTGGTCCCGGATCCTGAACAGCCCCCCCAGCCCCCCCTGGATCGCGGGTTTCGGATCGGCCGACACTCTAAATTCCCTCCGAAGTGAACCCCCGTTGCCTTCCCCTCAGGCAGCGGGGGTTTCCTTATGTCCGAAGCACAACGACGGGGTGGAGACGATCATGGGCAGACTCGAAGGCCGCAGGGCCATCGTCACCGGCGCGGCCAGCGGTATCGGCCGGGCCAGCGCCGAACTGTTCGCCAGCGAGGGCGCGCGCGTGCTGGCCGTTGACCGCCCCGCCGCCGACCTGACCTTCGACAACCCCGCCATCGTCCCCTTCGGGCAGGACATCAGCGAGGACGCCGCTCCCGGGGCCATCGTGGCGAAGGCTGTCGAGGCCTTCGGCGGGCTGGACATCGTCTACAACAACGCCGGCGTCTCCGGCTCCACGCCGGTCGGCGAGACCAGCGACGAGGCCTTCGACCGCCAGATCGGCATCAACCTGCGCGCCGCCTTCCGCATCAGCCGCGAGGCCGTGCCGCATCTGGTCAAGTCGGGCGTCGGCCGGCTGATCTTCACCGCCTCGATCATGGCGAAGCACACCGACAACGGCCTGGTGGCCTATTCGGCGTCCAAGGCCGGGGTGGTCGGGATGATGCGCACCTTCGCGCTGGAGCTCGGCCGCCACGGCGTCACCGCCAACGCCATCCTGCCCGGGGCCATCGCCACCGGCATGACCGCCGCCAGCTTTCAGCATGACGAGATCGCCGCGCTGTGGGCGAAAAAGGCGGCCCTGAAGCGTCTCGGCCAGCCGATCGACATCGCCCGCGCGGCGCTGTTCCTGGCCAGCGACGACGGCGGCTTCGTCACCGGTCAGGCGTTGGGCGTCGACGGCGGGCTGATGCTGCGGGTGTGATCTTCTTCCTTCTCCCGGAGGGAGAAGCGGGTCGGCCCCCGGGCTCGGCCGAGGGCCGACCCGAGGATAAACTCAGCAGGCCGGATGAGGGATTAAGGTCGGAGGGGTTTACGGCCGACGCCGTAACGCCCTCACCCTCCCGTCGCTTCGCGCCGGGCCCCTCCCTCTCCCGTTGGGAGAGGGTCTAAGGCTTCACCGCCACGCCGAGGATCTTGCCGCCCTTGGGCGCCTGGACGATGACCGCCATGGCCAGGCCTTCCAGCTTCGTCGCCGGCAAGCGGTAGGCGGTCGGCCGGCCGCGCCAGCCGCCGAGGCGGACGATCTCGCGCACGACATTGCGCTGGACCAGCGTCTGGCCCTTGTTGTCGCCGCGCTTCGGGGTGATTTCCAGCGACCGCGGATCGTAGCGCACCAGCCAGACATCGGCCCCGCCGCGCGGCGAGGGGCCGGAGCCGACGGCCACGCGGCGCGCGCCGATGAACAGCATGTCGGGCGGATTGCCGGGGGTCTTCAGGGCCGTGGCCACCAGCGCCTCGACCGCCTCGCCCTTGACGCCGGAGGCCTGCGCCCGGCCGCCGACGACCACCTGCGGCGTATAGACCTCACGCAGGTCCAGCTTGCGGGCGTAGGCCTGCTGGCGGTCGGTGAATTCCGGCTTGGCGAAGGTGTCGGGCCAGCCGAGGTAATCCCAGTAGTCGACCGCGAAGGTCAGGGCCAGGACGTCCGGCCGCTCGGCCAGTTCGCCGACCATCGCATTGGCCGCGACGCAGGACGAACAGCCCTGGGCCGTGAACAGCTCGACCACCACCGGCGGCCGGACAAGCGCCGGCGAGGCCGTCGGCGACAGCAGCAACAGAACGAGGGCGAGGAGAGCTTTCCGCATCGCGGCGCACTTAATCGGAGAAGGGCGGTCCGCGCGTTTCACGAGGCCGTGAAGTGGGCTCGGGAACACGTACTTCAATGCGTGTCCCCTGCCAGTCGTTGAAGAGGGGACACGCACTGAAGTGCATGTCCCCGTTCTTCGTTAACCCGTCGGGCCGGCGAGGTTGCGCAGCACGTAGTTCAGCACGCCGCCGTTCTGGAAGTATTCCAGCTCGGTCGGGCCATCGATGCGGCAGCGCACCGGGAAGCGGGCGATGCGGCCGTCCGACGGACGGTACAGCTCGACGATCAGCTGCTTGCGCGGCGACAGGTCCTGCAGGCCGCGGATCGAGACGATCTCCTCGCCCGTGAGGCCCAGACGCTGCCAGCCGTCCGACAGGAACTGCAGCGGCAGCACGCCCATCTGCACCAGGTTCGAGCGGTGGATGCGCTCGAAGGTCTCGGCGATGACGGCGCGGACGCCGAGCAGCTTGGCGCCCTTGGCCGCCCAGTCGCGCGACGAGCCGGTGCCGTATTCCTTGCCCGCGAACACGACGGCCGGCCGGCCCTCGGCTTCGTAGCGCATGGCGGCGTCATAGATCGACATGACCTCGCCCGACGGGAAGTGCTTGGTCACGCCGCCTTCGATGTCCGGCGTGATCTTGTTGCGGATGCGGATGTTGGCGAAGGTGCCGCGCATCATCACTTCGTGGTTGCCGCGACGGCTGCCGTAGCCGTTGAAGTCCTCGAAGCGGACCTGGTGCGACAGCAGGTACTCGCCGGCGGGCGAGGCCTTCTTGATCGAACCGGCCGGGCTGATGTGGTCGGTGGTGATGGAGTC
>CANJYY010000348.1 GCA_947479185.1 Caulobacteraceae bacterium | reverse complement strand
TTATCCCAACTAGAATTGTTCGAAAAGATAATAAATAAACTTTCTATTAGTGATTTAATCAAAAAATATCCTAATCAATTATCTGGAGGAGAACAACAAAGAGTCGCTGTGGCAAGGGCTTTGATTAATCAACCAAGAATATTGTTAGCTGATGAACCTACAGGCAATTTAGATAATAAAA
Organism: Caulobacteraceae bacterium; assembly: GCA_947479185.1. Classification (GTDB taxonomy): domain Bacteria; phylum Pseudomonadota; class Alphaproteobacteria; order Caulobacterales; family Caulobacteraceae; genus Caulobacter. Next base: position 3,382 of record CANJYY010000348.1, on the reverse strand, counting down.
ATGCAGTTAACCTGTATGATTTGTTCCTTGAATTAAAAGAAGATTGGAAACAATGCATCATTATGGTAACTCACAATGAAAATCTAACGAAACAATCTGATCAAATAATTTATTTAAATTCTGAAATGCGAATTTAGTTTTATCTGCCAAAATGTCATAAATTTGCTTAAATATGGTCCCTGATTGATGCAAGAATTAAAAGTATTATCTGTCGAAGAAAAATTAAATTTAGATATTCCAAGAATTTCGAAGGAAGTTGAAGGAGTGGAATTTCAAAAAAAAGTTTATCTAGAAAGTTACGGATGCCAAATGAATTTTGCTGATTCGGAGGTTGTCACAGCTATTTTGATTGATCATGGGTATGGGACTACACCCAATATCAATGAGGCAGATGCCATTTTATTAAACACATGTGCCATTAGAGATAATGCTGAATTAAAAATCAGAAATAGGTTAAAAGGATTCTCTGAATTAAAACGAAAAAATCCTTCATTAACCATAGGAGTATTGGGTTGCATGGCCGAAAGATTAAAAATAAAGTTAATCGAAGAAGAAAAATTAGTTGACCTAGTGGCAGGTCCTGATTCATACCGAGATATTCCAAATTTACTCTCTAAATTAGAATTTGAAGAAAAAGCGATTAATGTTTTCTTATCAAAAGAAGAAACTTATGGAGATATAGAACCTGTAAGATTGCATTCAAATGGAGTAACAGCATTTGTCAGCATCATGCGTGGATGCGATAATATGTGTTCGTTTTGTGTCGTCCCATTTACCCGAGGAAGAGAAAGATCAAGAGATACTGCGTCCATTTTACATGAATGTCAATCACTTTTTAAACAAGGATATAGAGAAGTAACTTTATTGGGTCAAAATGTGGATTCGTACAAATACAAATCTACAGATAGCGAAGAACTAGTCAATTTTGCAAGTCTATTGGAAAGGGTCGCCTTAATAAATCCATTATTAAGAGTTAGATTTTCAACATCACATCCCAAAGATATTACAGACGAAGTTTTAATTGTTATGTCGAAATACTCCAATATTTGTAAAAACATACATTTACCAGCTCAAAGTGGAAGCAATCGAATATTGAAATTAATGAATCGTACGTATACTAGAGAATGGTACATGGACCGAATTAATTCGATTCGAACGATTTTGGGGCCAGATTGTGGAATATCTCATGATATGATTGCGGGGTTTTGTACAGAAAATGAAACAGATCATCAAGATACCTTGAGTCTAATGGATCATGTGATATATGATTTTGGATACATGTTTACCTATTCTGAAAGACCGGGAACGCCAGCTGAAAAAAAATATCAAGATGACATTGAAGAATCCATCAAACAGCGAAGATTAGCTGAAATTATTGCTAAGCAGCGATTGCATTCAGGAATTAAAAATAATTTAATGGTTGGCACAACCCAACACGTTTTAATAGAAGGTGATTCCAAAAAATCAAATTTGCATCATGTTGGAAAGTGCGATTCTGGAAAAGTAGTTGTGTTTAAAAAAGTCAAAGAACAAAAGGGAGAATATGTCAATGTAAGGATAACACATTGTACAACAGGGACTTTAATTGGTGAAATAGAATCTTAATCAGATGGAAAATAGTCATTTAACCAGCATTAAAGCTCGATTTGGAATCATTGGAAATTCTCCATTGTTGATAAGGGCAATATCGATTGCCGAACAAGTGGCTCCTACCGATATGACTGTATTAATTACTGGAGAAAGTGGCTCAGGTAAAGAGTCTTTTTCTAAAATTATACATTCTTTGTCAAAAAGAAAGCATGGTCAATTTATTGCGGTCAATTGCGGTGCGATACCTGAAGGGACGATAGATTCAGAGTTATTTGGTCATGAAAAAGGATCATTTACAGGAGCTATAGAAGCCCGAAAAGGATATTTTGAAGTAACGGATGGAGGCACTATTTTCTTAGATGAGATAGCTGAAATGCCACTTGGCACGCAGGCTAGATTATTACGTGTTTTAGAAAATGGAGAATTTCTTAGAGTGGGATCTTCAAAAGTCCAACGAACAAATACCCGTGTGGTAGCTGCCACAAACCTTAATCTTCAAAATGCAATCGAGAAAGGAAAATTCAGAGAAGATTTATTTTATCGATTAAGCACAGTCCCCATTTATGTACCTCCGTTAAGAGAAAGAGGTGGAGATGTTGAATTGCTATTTAGAAAGTTTACTACTGACTTTTCGGAATCTCATCGCGTTAAACCAATTACATTAACAAATGAAGCCAAAAACTTACTTCAAAAACAACGTTTTCCAGGCAACATACGCCAATTAAAAAATTTAGCTGAACAAATTTCTGTGTTGGAAATTGGGGATCGCATTGTTGACGAAGAAAGATTACATTATTACTTAGATTTTAATGAACCCAAATTAAATTCAACCGTTGTCAAGGGTGAATATTTTCAAAATTCAGAAGGTATTAATGAGCGAGAAATATTATATAAAATTCTTTTTGACCTCAAAAAAGATGTGACTGAATTAAAAAAGATTTTGCTTAAATTGATTGAGAGTGGAAATACAAATGCCTACGATATCCTTTCTGAAAATATGTCCATTTTTGAAGATATCAAAGATAATATAGATGAAAATGCAAGAAACAAAGCATTACCAACGCATCAAAGTGATCATACAAATCATATAAATATCAACTCTGACAGTTTAATATCGGAATCAGAAGATGCGCAATTTGAGGAAATCGTTAATACATCAGATGTAACTCTTTCATTAGAAAAACAAGAAAAAGAAATCATTATAAGAGCCTTAAAAAAGAATAGAAACAAACGTAAATATGCGGCTAAAGACTTAGGGATATCTGAACGAACCTTGTATCGAAAAATTAAACAATATGACCTTGAAGATAATGTATAATAAAATTTTCATTTGTTTGCTCAGTTCTGTTATTCTAAGTTCTTGCTACAGTTTTAAAGGAGCGAGTCTATCACAAGATTTGAAAACGATACAAATTAATAATATTCGAATGGAGACTGCTGGAGGTCCCACGAATTTAGGATTAACTATTAATGAAAAAGTAAAAGAATATTTCCAACGAAATACTACGCTAAAAATCATTAATCAAAACCCAGATTTACTTCTTGAAGGTACAATTACAGGGTATGAGATGACTCCACAAGCACCTACATCTGATGACAAGGCAGGGTTAAATAGATTAACTTTGAAAATACAATTTTCACTGGTGAATCGATTAGATGAAACGAAGAACTTTGACCAGGAATTCAGTTTTTACCAAGATTTTCCTCAAAACCAAACATTAACTCAAGTAGAAAAAAATCTAATACCTAAATTAGTTGATCAAATTATTTTAGATCTTTTCAATAAAATAGC
>CANJYY010000347.1 GCA_947479185.1 Caulobacteraceae bacterium | reverse complement strand
GCAGCGGCGCACGGCGTCGGAGATGGCGTTGAGCCGCAGGGCCAGGGTCTCGGCGGACCGCTCGGCCAGGCTCCGTCCGAGGCATTCGGCGGCGAGCCGGTCGGCGGCGACGCGGAAGGCCGGCTCGTCGACCGACAGCAGCGGTCCATCGGCGAAGGTCCGGCGGGCGTGGCCGAAGGCGGCGAGGCCGCCCAGCAGGACCGCGGTCAGCTCGGCCTCGAAGGCCAGCACGTCCGGGCGGCGGTCGAGAACCTTGACCCGCGTCGCGCGGGCGGCGAGGGCGTTGGTGAAATGGGCGGGACCGCCAGCCAGCAGGGCCGCGCCGTCGCGGTCCCGGTCGGCGGCGTGCGGGGCGATGGAGTCGGCCCAGTCGAGCCAGGCCTCGACCCGTGCCGTTGTCCAGCCGCGCGGCGCCAGCACCCCGCTCAGGGCGTCCGCCGTCTCGACCGTACGAAGCTCGACTTCCGGCGCGGCGGCCTTTGCCAGCCGCTTGGCGAAACGCATCGACCCGACTCTCCACTGCACCCTGACGCGAGGCTAAAGAGCGGGTGGGGTCGGGGCAATAGATATGGCGTGTGGCGGGCCGGTCATCCACAAGATGTTGCGTTGTGAGGCGTCGGCGGAGCGCTGGACGCGGCCGGTGCGCCCCGCTATGGTCCGCCCGACCTCAAACCCTTGTCTTCAGCGGATTTGCGCGTGCTCAAAGCGATCTTCACCTGGTGGAACGGCGCCACGATCGGCCAGAAGTTCCACATCGGCCGCCGCGGCGTGTTCGTCGGCCAGGACGAGCTGGGCAACCGCTACTACGAGGCCCGCGACAACCGCGACAGCTACGACAATCGCAAGCGCCGCTGGGTGATCTACAACGGCTATGCCGAGGCTTCGAAGGTGACGCCCGACTGGCACGGCTGGCTGCGCTATACGTTCGACGAGCCGCCGACCATCGATCCGCTGCCCCGCCGGTCGTGGGAAAAGGACCATCGTCCGAACCTGACCGGCACCGTCCACGCCTGGCGGCCCAAGGGCTCGATCGCCCAGGGCGGCGAGCGCGACCGCGCCACCGGCGACTATCTGCCCTGGACGCCCGAGTAGCGCGCCGGTGCGGCTGACCCTTTCCCTGCTGGCGGCGCTGGCCCTGACGGGCGCGGCCGGGCTGGTGCAGGCGCGTCAGGCGACGCCGCCCGCGCCGGCGACCGGCCCGGCGCCCGCGGTCCCCGGGCCGACCGAGGCGCCCGCGTCCGAGGAGCCGCCGCCCGGACTGGAAATCCCGCCGCCCAAGGCCGCGAACGCGCCGACCACCGCCGAGACCCCGGCCACCACCAGCAAGCCCAAGTCGCAGGCGGTCGAAAAGCCCGCCGATCCGACCCGCCGCACCCGCTCCGGGGCCGCCATCATCCAGGCGATCGACAAGGTCACCACCGAGACGCTGCGCTTCGAGGCGCCGATCGGCCAGCCGATCCGCTACAAGACGCTCGTGTTCACGGTGCGCGCCTGCGAGACCACGGCGCCGGACGAGGATACGCCGGACTCGATGGCCTACATGACCATCGACTCCCAGCCCAGGTCTCTGACCGGCCGCGTGCCGCCACCGCCGAAGCAGGTGTTCCGTGGCTGGATGTCGGCCGCCTCGCCGGGCCTCAACCCGCTGCAGCATCCCGTCTATGATGCCTGGCTGATCGCCTGCAGGGCGCCCTGACCTGACTCGATGAAGCGGTGGAAGTCGGCCTCGACGACCAGCGCCTCGGCCAGTTTCCGGCGATAGGCCGCGCGCGGGATTTCCACAGCCCCGAACTGCGCCAGGTGCTCGGTCATGAACTGGGTGTCGAGCAGCCGGTAGCCGCCGACGATCAGCCGCGCCACCAGATGGACCAGCGCCACCTTGCTGGCGTCGCGGGCCGTGCTGAACATGCTTTCGCCGAAGAAGGCCCCGCCCAGCGACACGCCATAGAGGCCGCCGACCAGCTGCCCGTCCAGCCGGCATTCGACGCTGTGGGCGCGGCCAGACTGGTGCAGCCGCTCGTAGAGGGTCTGGATGGGGTGGTTGATCCAGGTCTCCGGCCGCCCGGGCCGCGAGGCGGCGCAGGCCTCGACCACGCCGGCGAAGTCGGTGTCGGCGCTGACCTGGAAGCGGCCTGACCGCACGGTGCGGGCCAGCCGCGACGACAGATGGAAGCCGTCGAGCGGGATCACGCCCCGCCGCTGCGGATCGATCAGAAAGACCCGCTCATCCTCGCGGGCGTCGGCCATCGGGAAGACGCCCCGCCGGTAGCAGGCGACCAGCTCTTCAAGATCGAACGCGTCGTGGGCCACTTACCCCTGCGCCTTGATCCACTTCTCGAGCCAATGGATGTTGTAGTCGCCGTTGCGGATGTCGTCCTGCTGCAGCAGGTCCTGGAACAGCGGGATCGTCGTGTCGACGCCGCTGACGACCATCTCGCCCAAGCAGCGCTGGGTGCGGGCGATGCATTCGGCGCGGTCGCGGCCGTGGACGATCAGCTTGCCGATCAGGCTGTCGTAGTAGGGCGGGATCGAATAGCCGTCGTAGAGGGCGCTATCGAGCCGCACGCCCAGGCCGCCGGGGGCGTGGAAGCCGTTGATCGTGCCGGGCGACGGCGCGAAGGTGCGGGCGTTTTCGGCGTTGATGCGGCACTCGATGGCATGGCCTTCGAAGACCACCTCATCCTGGGTGAAGCTGAGCGGCAGCCCGGCGGCGATGCGGATCTGCTCACGGACCAGGTCGATGCCGGTGATGGCTTCGGTGACCGGGTGTTCGACCTGCAGGCGGGTGTTCATCTCGATGAAGAAGAACTCGTCGTTCTCCCACAGGAACTCGATGGTGCCGACGCCGAGGTAGCCGATGGCGCGGATGGCCTCGACGACGACGGCGCCGATCTTCTTGCGGCCTTCGGCGCTGAGGGCCGGGGAGGGAGCCTCCTCCAGCACCTTCTGGTGACGGCGCTGCAGGGAGCAGTCGCGTTCGCCCAGGTGGACAACGTTGCCATGGCTGTCGGCGACAACCTGGATTTCGATGTGGCGCGGGGTCTGGAGGTAGCGCTCCATGTAGACCGCGTCGTCGCCGAAGGCCGCGCGGGCTTCGGAGCGGGCGGTCGAGACGGCCTCGTAGAGGTCTTCCTGCGTCGCCGCGACCTTCATCCCGCGGCCACCGCCGCCGGCCGCCGCCTTGATCAGGACCGGGAAGCCGATTTCCTTGGCCGCGGCGAAGGCCTCTTCTTCCGTCGTAACGGCGCCGTCGGAGCCGGGGACCACGGGGATGCCGGCCTCCTTCACCGCCTGCTTGGCGCTGATCTTGTCGCCCATCATGCGGATGTGCTCGGGCTTGGGCCCGATGAAGGTCATGCCGTGGGTGTTGACGATCTCGGCGAAGCGGGCGTTTTCCGACAGGAAGCCGTAGCCGGGGTGGATCGCCTGGGCCCCGGTGATCTCGGCCGCGGCGATGATCGACGGGATGTTCAGGTAGCTCTTGGCCGCCGGGGCCGGGCCGATGCAGACGCTTTCGTCGGCCAAGCGGGCCCACATGCCGCTGGCGTCGGGCTCGGAGTGGACGGCCACGGTGGCGATGCCCATT
>CANJYY010000346.1 GCA_947479185.1 Caulobacteraceae bacterium | reverse complement strand
TCGGTCGCGCATCCAACAGATTCACGCCCCCACGGGGGTCATCATCGACCGCTATGGCAGTCCCGCCGCTGACATCGGCGGCCTGAGCATCCGGGCGCCTGAAAGCGCACCGACGCCGGGCATCGACTATGCCAGCCGCAAGACCGGTCGGACCTGGAAGGTCGCTGGCCAGCGCTGCCAAATCTGGGAGGTCTATCGCGGCCTCGATCGGGGCTACACGACCTTCACCCGGCTCGGCTGCGTCACGCGCGACGGCATCGAGCTGGCCCGGTGGACGACCGGCCGCACCGGCGATCTCCTCGGCGAGCGGATGACCGGGTTCTACCTGATCCGCCGGCGGATGGCCCAGGTGGACGTAGGGCCGCCGGGACCGGTGCTCGATGTCGCGGCCTGGCTCTCCGGCACGACGGGCAGCGGGTCCGACGCCTCGAACGCCTATGAGGTCGTGCTGAAGGCAGAAGGATCCCCGAACGCGATGACGATCCGCCGCAGCGGGGGCTCGACCTTCACCGAGACCGTCAACGCCGATGGCGCGCGCGACATGTTCATTGACCGCGGCGACGGCGTCACGGTCAGCGCCCGGATCGGTCCGACCGGCGCGCCGGAAAGCTACACGATACGGCGTCAGCCCAGGCCGGACGCCCCACGCGAGGTTCGCCTGCCGGAGCCCGCCCAGACGGTCTTCGGCCAGTCCTGCGACTGGATCGACGTCATGCCCGACGTCGCCGACGCCGGGCGCCATGAATGCCGGACCGGGGACGGGGTCATCCTCGCCATCAGAAAGTTCAGTCGCGGCGGCGACACGCAGCTGGTGGCGACGAGCGTCAGCCGCCGCGCGCTGGCGACGGCTGAGCTGCTTCCGCCCGCCTGGCTGCTCGACCTCAAGCGCTGGGGCGTGACCGACTAGGCGCGGTCGATGCGCGCCGCATAGCAGCCGCGACGGGCGTTGTGGGCGTGCAGATAGGCGGCGCGGGGGTTGGCGAGGAAGCGCTCGACCAGCGGCTGCGCCTCGGCCCCCTCTACGATCTCAGCGTCGATCATCATGCCCGCGTCGTCGAAGGCGCGGATCGCCAGCAGACGGGTCTTCAACGCGGGCGGCATGGCGTCCGTGACCCGCGCCGCCGCCGTCGCGCCCTGGCGGACATAGATGGCGTGGCAGGCGCGGTAGGGGCTGTTGGCCTCCTGGTGCTCGTGATTGAGCAGCAGCAGGGTCTCGCCGGGCTCGGCGTCTTCCAGGGTGATGCGGCAGGGAAAGCCGGGCTTGCTGTCGGCGACCACCCGCCGGCCGCCGCGCGCGGCGAGGTCGGCCTCGTCGAGGTCGAACAGCGGGGCGAAGGGCTCGGGCGACAGGCCGGTGACGACGAAGGACATGGGGAACTCCTGTGATGAGGCGTTCCAGTCTGGTCAGGCGCAAGGCCGCCCGCGACCCGGTTCTTGCTGACTTTCAGTCCGGGCGCACGAACCGCTCGCCGACGCCAAGCATTACGCCGCTGGCGTTGGCCACGCCCAGTTCAAGGCTCTCGGCGATGTTGCGGGCGCGGACGATAAAATGTTCGGCCGCCAGTGGAGTGCAGAGCGCGCGGGCGGTCTCCTCGAACAGGGCCAGCCAGCGGTCGAAGTGGCGCGCGTCGACGGGCAGCCGCATGTGCTTGGGCATCGGCCGACCCTGATAGGCGCCGGTGGCCAGCGCCACCGAGCCCCAGAAAACCTTCATCTGCGCCAGATGCGGGCCCCAGTCGGCGATCCGCTCGGCGAACACCGGCCCCAGCAGCGGATCGGCCTGGACCCGCTGGTAGAAGGCCTCGACCAGGTCGGAGATCAACGCCTCGTCGATGCCGGTGGCCGCCTTGGCGCGCGCGACGGCGTCCGCGCGGCGGGCGCGGGCCTCTTCCGGTGAATAGGCCGTGGCCTGGAAGGCGAGGGGGTCGCTCATGGCCGCTAGATAGGGACCTCGGGGGCGTTTGGCCATCGGCCCGCCGCCCCCGACATCGACCGCGAGATCGCCCTGGGCTGAGGTCAACCGCCGATGACGCGGAAGGTGGCGTTGGCCCGGGCGACGGTCTCGCCATCGGCGGTGACGAACAGCTGGGCGAAGCACAGGGTCCTGCCGCGTTTGGCGAAGGCCGTGGTGAACTCCAGCCACTGGCCGGGCTTCGCCGCGCCGAGGAAGTCCACGGCCAGAGAGACGGTGACCAGGCCGCCGGCCGCGTTCAGGCCGAGCCCTGCCGACAGGCCCATGGCGTTGTCGGCCAGCGCCGAGATCAGCCCGCCATGCACCAGCCCTCGGCTGTTGCAATGGGTCTCGCCTGCCCGCAGGCCGATGATCACGGCCTCGTCCGTCGTGCGGCTGTAGAGCGGCTCCCACGGCTGGGTCAGCGGGCTCTGGCGGAAGTGGGGCGCGAAACCCTCGGGAACGGACATGGCCATCAACCTTCTATTGATGTAGACCAGTCTATATAGATTCCCATGGCAGCCCAGCCCAAACACCGACAGGCCATCGTCCAGGCCGCCGCCGCTCTGTTCCGGCGTCGCGGCTACGCGGCCACGGGCCTGAACGACATCGTCGCCCGCAGCCGCGCCCCGAAGGGCTCGCTCTATCACTACTTCCCGCAGGGCAAGGCTCAGATCGGCGAAGCGGCGATCCGCTTCGCCGGCGATCTCGTCCGGCGCACGCTGGAGCAGATCGCCGCCGAAACACCTGACACACCGGCGCTGGTGCGCGAATACGTCCGCCGGCTGGCCGGCTGGATGGAGCAGAGCGGGTGGCGCGACGGCTGTCCGATCACCACCGTGCTGCTGGAAACAGCGGCCGAGGACGAGGCCCTGCGACAGGGCGGGCTGGAGGCTTTCGCGGCCTGGGAAGCGGTGATCGCGGGCAAGCTGCGGGCCGATGGCGTCGCGCCCCCTGAGGCGGACCGTCTGGCCGGCGTCGCCATCGGCCTGCTGCAGGGCAGCCTGATCCGCGCGCGCCTGCATCGCGCGCCGTCGCCCATTCTCGAGGCGGGCGACCAGCTCGCGGCCCTCTTCGGCAAAACGGACGCGTCCCCGGCCCCTTGACCAATGGACAGGCGCGGGTGGGCACGGTTCCTGCTGGGACCCTGTCAGAGCGTTTCGTTCGGGGACAGGCGTTGAAAACTCTCGCCATCATTGCCCGCAAAGGCGGGACCGGGAAAACTACCCTGGCCGTGCATCTGGCGGCCGCCGCGCACGCGTCGGGCTACGTCACCCTGCTGGCCGATACAGACCGGCAGCACTCGGCCGTCGAATGGCGTCGCATGCGTCAGGACCTCCAGCCCGTCGTCGAGGCCGTCAAGCCGGGGGCCCTGTTCGCCCGCCAGCAGGACGCCGCCCGCGCCGGCGTGGACCTGCTGATCGTCGACACCGGCCCGTCGGTCGAGGAGGAGGTCGAACAGGCCGTCCGCTGCGCCGATCTCTGCCTGGTCGTGGCCCGGCCCAACTTCTTCGACATCCGCGCCGTCGCCGAGTCCGCCGCCCTGGCCGCGCGCTTCCACCGGCCGGTGGCCTTCGTGCTCAACCAGGCCCCGCATCGCCAGCAGTCGATCGAGGCGCCGGTGCTGATGGAGGC
>CANJYY010000345.1 GCA_947479185.1 Caulobacteraceae bacterium | reverse complement strand
GGGGAAGCGGATGTAGTGGAAGAAGCAGCGGCGCAGGAAGGCGTCCGGCAGTTCCTTCTCGTTGTTCGAAGTGATGATGATGATCGGGCGGATCTTGGCCGAAATCGTCTCGCCGGTCTCGTAGACGTAAAATTCCATGCGATCGCGCTCCTGCAGGAGGTCGTTCGGGAACTCGATGTCGGCTTTGTCGATCTCGTCGATCAGGAGCACAGGGCGGACGTCGCTGGTGAACGCCTCCCAGAGCTTGCCCTTCTTGATGTAGTTGGTGACGTCCTTGACGCGCTCGTCGCCCAGCTGGCTATCGCGCAGGCGGGTCACGGCGTCGTATTCGTACAGGCCCTGGCTGGCCTTGGTCGTCGACTTGATGTGCCAGGTGATCAGCGGCGCGCCCATGGCCTTGGCCACTTCGTAGGCCAGCACCGTCTTGCCGGTGCCGGGCTCGCCCTTGATCAGCAGCGGGCGCTCCAGCGCGACGGCGGCGTTCACCGCGACCTTCAGGTCCTCGGTGGCGATGTAGTTCTTCGTGCCTTCAAAACGCGAGCTCATGTCATCCCCTGGCGCGTTTTCGCGCATTCGAACAAACGTTCAATTCAGGGTCAGCCTAAAGCGCAACGCCAGACATTCAAGCCGGTTTCGGCGGATCGGCCGCGACCGATCCGCCGTTACGCCTAGTCAGCGCCGGGATTGATCGACACGGGGTCGCTGGCGGGGAAGGTTTCCTTCAGGCCCTTGTCGAGCTGCTTGTCGACATGGGCGTCAGCGTCGTCGCTGATCTTCTCGGACGGATCGGCCGGCTTGTCGGCGGGCTTGTCCTGGGTGTCTGTGGCGTCATGAGTCATGGGACAGCTCCGGTTTGGGCGGGCGAGGTTGCCCGCCGGTCCCGGAATCAACCCTCGCCTCAGGCCTTGGTTCCTGCCGAAAGCCGTTCGGTCAGCGCTCCGGCCATGGCCTGCATGGCCGGATTCCACTGTCCCAGCGTCGGCGGGCGGAACACCCGGGCCTGCGGATACCAGGGATAGTGGTCGGTCCCGAGCAGCGGCCAGGACCCGGTGATCGACAGCAGCCACAGCGGCGCGCCGCAGGCGCCGGCCAGGCAGCTGCTGGCGTTCGAGGGGCCCATCACGAGGTCCAGGGCGCAGCAGAGGGCGGCGACATCGTCGAGGTCCTGCTTCAGGTCGATGCCGGGCGGGTTCCAGATTTCGATGCCCAGGTCAGCGCGGGCCGCCTCGAGCTCGGCGGCGCAGTCGCCGTACTGCAGATTGACGAAGGTGACGCCCGGGACGGCCAGCACCGGCTTCCACTGCTCGAACGGCGAATAGAAGCGGTGCCGCGACCCGGCCTGCACGAGGCTCTTCCACAGCAGGCCGACGGTCGGCCCGGCCGGCAGCTGCGTCTTCCACCAGGCGACACGGTCGGGGTCTGGCGTCAGGAAGCCCGGACGATCGGGATAGGCCGCGACGCTGGCGCGGAACCGGCGCAGCAGCGAGGCGATCGGGGCGTACGCGTCGAGCCGGCCGTGGTCGCCGACGAACGGCGCGCCGCGCACAGTGTGGCCGTCGACGCTCCAGGTGCTGTGCGCGCCGACTTCCGCCGTCGGGAACGAGCGCTGGAACAGCGTCACCAGCCGGGGCTCAACGGCGATCAGCAGCTTCCCGGAAGGCCCAAGCGCCGCGATGACGTCAGGTATGATATTGGCGAACATCACCTCGTCGCCCAGGCCCTGTTCGCCCAACAGCAGCAGGGTCTTGCCGGCGAGCTCGGTGTCCGGCGTCCAGCGCGGCGCATCGATCATGAAATGGGTCACGTCGGCGAAGGCCGGCGCGAGCCGGACCTCGTAGTCCTCCCAGCCTGCCGCGATCTCGCCGCGGGCGAGGCGGATGGTCGATCGCGACAGCAGCATCATCAGCCGCTCGTCCTCGCTCATCGGGCTGGTGAGCGCGGTCTGGCAATCGTCCAGCGCGCCGTCGAGGTCACCGAGCACCAGTCGGGCGTTGCCGCGGTTGTAGCGCGCCTTGGCGAAGGCGGGGTCGTGGCTCAGGGCCTCGTCGAAGAAGGTCACCGACATGCCAGGATCGCCTTCCTCGCCGACGACCGTGCCCAGGGTGTTCCACAGCAGGGCGTTCGTCGGATGGGCGGCGATCGCCGGCTTGAGGATCTCGATGGCTTCGGCGAAGCGCATCTGGTCGCGCAGGGCGCAGGCCAGGTTGTTGGCTCCCTCGTGCGAGGCCGGGTGCTGCTTGAGATAGTGCAGGAACAGCTTCTCGGCGGTGTCCTTGAGACCCATGCGGTAGGCGAGGCGGCCCATGTCGTTGGCCACCTCGGCGTGGTTCGGGATCAGGGTCAGAGCCGATTCATAGCAGCGCACCGACGAGGCGAAGTCGCCGGCGCGTTCGCGGGCGATAGCCAGCAGGTACCAGCCAAACCCGTTCCGCTCGTCCATCTCCAGCGCCTTGATCGCCAGGTCGCCGCCGCGCTGGAAGTCATCGGCCTGCAGCGCCGCGACAGCGTCCTGCAGCAGCGGCTGCACGGCCAGGGCGCGAAGTTCGCCGACGGCCTCGTTCAGCCGGGCGAGGGCGTCCTTCGATCCCGCCTGTCCGCTGGCCGGCCCGGCCATGCGCGGGCGGCTCGGAACGGCGGCGACTTCTGGAAACCCCAGGGCCGCGGCCGAGGCGGCGGACTTGGCGACAGGGTGCGGAGGCATGCGGACGGCGCCCTTCAGGCTGACTCACGACAGGGCCCCAGATCACCTGTTTATGCTTAATCCGGACTTAAGGAGGGGTGCGCGACCGGATGCCGCACAACACCCCGTTAACCATGCGCCTTTAGCCTTCGTTCAACAGAGCGGGCGGATTCTCCAACGGAAGTTGGCAGCCGCGCCGCACGCCATCCGGAGATCGATCGTCGTGCCGCTGAAACTGTCGCTGAAGCCCGGTGAAAGGTTCGTCCTCAACGGCGCCGTCGTTCAGAACGGTGATCGCCGCGGCGTCCTGATCCTGCAGAACAAGGCCTCTGTCCTGCGCGAGAAGGACATCATGCAGGAGGATGAGGTGGTCACGCCCGCGCGACACGTCTACTTCCCGGTGATGATGATGTACCTGGATGAGGCCAACGCACTGAAATACTACGACGAATTCGTACGGCGCCTGTCGGAGTTCATGGGGGTGATCCGCAATACGGAGGTCCTCGCCGACTGCGTTTCGATCTCGCGCCATGCCATGGGCCGCGAGTACTACAAGGCGCTGATGTTGTGCCGCAAACTGATTGAATACGAAGACGAAAGGTTGGGGAATGGGGCTGCAGGCGTATCAGCGGGCCGCGGCGCGGACTGAAAACCCACGCGAAGCCGAGTATCGTCTCTTCGGCCAGGTGACCCGCGCCCTTCTTGAGGCCGCGGAGATGGCGCCGGAGAATACGGCCGGCCGTATGGATGCCCTCGACTGGAATCGCCGGCTCTGGTCGGCGCTGGCGAGCGACTGCTCGGCGCCCGAGAATGTTCTGCCGGACGCGCTCAGGGCCCAGATCATCTCGCTGAGCCTTTGGGTCAGCCGTCACACCAGCGCCGTCATGCGGCGCGAGGAAGACATCGAGCCGCTGATCGATATCAACCGCATC
>CANJYY010000344.1 GCA_947479185.1 Caulobacteraceae bacterium | reverse complement strand
CGGGCTCGCCCGCAGCCGGCTGGCGGCCATCTCGTCGAGCACGGCGGCGGCCCGCGGATCGCCCATGATCCAGCCGGCGGCCGCCAGGGTGCGGATGGCGCTGGAGCTGACGCCGAACATCCGGCTGAAGGCCTCGAACGGCGAGCCGTCCTCTTCCATGTGCCGCAGGCGGACCTCGCCCTTCAGGCCGGCCAGGGTCTTGGCCCGGTCGATCGCCTCGTAGTAGCCGCCCAGTTGGTCCACGAGGTGCAGCTGGCGCGCCTGGACGCCCGTCCAGACCCGGCCCTTGGCGATTTCACGCACCCGGTCCGGCGACAGCTTGCGGCCCTCGGCGACCCGCGTGACGAACCCGTCGTAGATATGGTCCATCCAGCCGGCGAAGGCGGCCCGCTGGGTGGGCGAGAAACCGGAGCCCGCGCCGAAGGTGCTGGCGTATTCGCCGCCGACGGTGGTCGAACGCACGTCGATGCCGAACCGGGCCAGCGCGTCGCCGAGGGCGAACTTGCCGCCATAGACGCCGATCGAGCCGGTCAGGGTCGTCGGCTGGGCGACGATCTCGTTGGCCTGGGAGCTGATCCAGTAGCCGCCCGAGGCGGCATAGGTGCCCATACTGACCACGACGGGCTTGCCGGCCTTCCGCGCGGCCTTCACGGCCGCCAGGATCTGCTCGGAGGCGGTGTCCGATCCGCCGGGCGAGGAGACGCGGAAGACGATCGCCTTCACGTCCTTGTCCTCGATGGCGTCATAGAAGGCGTCGGAGATGTCGTCGGACCAGACGGTGTCGTCGCCGGAGAACGGATTTCCGCCGCCGCCGCGGCCGGTCATGATCGGGCCCTCGGCGCCGATCACCGCCACCACGGGCTTGCCGCCCAGGGCGCCGGCCGCGCGCTCGGCGCGCAGGGCGTGGCTCATGTAGTCGTCGAAGGCGACCAGCTTGGCCTTGCCGCCCACGCGGGCGATCAGCGCGTCGGAGGCTTCGCGCACCTGGCCGACGCGGTCGATCAGGCCCTTCTTCGCGGCGGCCTCGGCGGAGTAGGGGCCTGCCTCGATCAGCCGCACGAACGCCACCGGCTCCTTCTTGCGGTCGATGGCGGCGGTCAGCACGCCGGTGCGGTAGATCGAGCCCATCCAGGCCGTCTCCGACTCGCGGTGCGCGGCCGTGTAGTCGCTGTAGAGGTAAGGATTGACGGCGTTCTTGTACTCCTGGCGCTGCTCGTATTCGGCGCGCACGCCGTACTTGTCGAAGAAGCGCTTGAAGAACAGGTCGTCGGTGGCCATGCCCACGGCCTGGAACGAGCTGTCCGGCTGCATCCACAGGGCGTCGGTCGCCGCGCCCAGCATGTAGGTCGAGACCACGGCGCCGGACGGGTATAGGCCCTGGCTGTGGGCCCAGACCGGCTTGCCGGCCTTGCGGAAGTGCAGAATGGCCAGGCGAAGCTCGTCGGCCGCCGCCGGCGGCATGCCGCCCTCGGGCAGGCGCACGAAGATACCCTTCACCTTGGCGTCGTTCTCGGCGTGGCGCAGCGTCTCGACCACCGAGACGACGCTCATGCCGGGTCCGGAGAAGGCGGCGAAGGGATTGTGGGGGTCCTGGTCGGTCAGACCGCCGCGCAGATCCAGTTCGAGCACGGCCTGGGCCGGCGTCGTGTCCTTCGGCTTGCTGGCCGCGCCGATCATCGAGCCGATGACGAGGAACGGAATCAATACGAAGAACAACACCAGGCCCGCGAACACGCCGGCCATGGTCAGGAGGAACTGCTTCATCGGGAACCCCGGGTGAACTGAAGACCCACGCTATAGGCATGGGCGTTCGCGTCAAATGAACACGGGGACACATTCCCCGCGAAATCGTTCTGAATCCAGATTTCGCGGGGCGCGGGAAAATTGGTCGGAGTGAAAGGATTCGAACCTTCGACCCCCGCCTCCCGAAGACGGTGCTCTACCAGACTGAGCTACACTCCGACGTAAGGACGCGGCTTATAGAGGCGACTTCTCTGGACCGCAAGCGACCATAGAAACCGTTTCACACGACGTTGCATCCGGTCCGCGCCTGCGCTATCTGACCCGCCTCGCGACGCATGGCTCCCCGGAGCCGCGCCGTTCCTGCTGGGGAATGGTGTAATGGTAACACAGCGGTTTTTGGTACCGTCATTCTAGGTTCGAGTCCTAGTTCCCCAGCCACTTCCTTCTCCCGACATCCGGATCGCCGATCCTGTCCCACCCGCCCCACGCGGGCCGGGGGAACAGGCGGGGCCGCCAGGCATTGGGGTCGCGGGCCATCGCGGTCCGCGCGGGCCGGCCATGACATAGGACAAGGCCGGTCCTGTTCGCGGATGAGACCTTGGCGCGACGCTCACCCCGGAGTTGCCCCATGGCCTGCCTCGACCTGCTTCTGCACATCGACAGCTATCCCGCCCCGATGCCGGCCGCCCTGATCGACGAGTCGGTCGCCCTCGCGGCCAGCCTGGGCGGCAAGCTCACCGGCCTGGCGATCGAGATCGACATTCCGGTCCAGAGCAACCGGATGGCGGAGTATCTGATCGGCCTCAGCGCGCTCGGCCGTCAGGAAGAGGAACGCTGCCGCGAGGCCTGCAAGGCGGGACTCGAGCACTTCTCGACGGCGGCGCGGGCCGCCGGGGTGTTCAACGAAGCGATCCTGGGACGCACCAACTATCTCGATCGCGACGAGGACGTCACCCGCCGCGCCAGGGCGCGCGATCTCTGCCTCCTCCCGCGCACGCCCGGCATCGAGCGCCAGTTCGACGTCGCCCAGGCGGTGGTTTTCGGCTGCGGCCGTCCGGTCCTGATCTACCAGCCCGGCGCTCTGGGCGACCTGGCGACCTGGCCGGAGGTGGCGGTCATCGCCTGGGACGGCAGCCGCGGCGCGGCCCGCGCCATGGCCGACGCCCTGCCCCTGCTGAAGCGGGCCCGTCTGGTCCGCGTCCTGACGGTGGTCAATGAAAAGCCGGGCGCGACGTTCGAGCTGGGCGTCGACCCGGTCCGGCATCTGCTGATGCACGGCGTCGCGGCGGTTCGCGACGAGATCGACATCGGCGGCGAGACTATCGGCGTGGCCATGGAGGCCTATCTCCAGCGTGAAGGCGCCCGACTCCTGGTCATGGGCGCCTATGGTCATTCGCGCGTGCGGGAATTCCTGCTCGGCGGGGCGACCAACTACGCGCTTCGGGCCACGGCCTGTCCCGTCCTGCTGTCGCACTGACGCCCGGCGCACGCGCCACCCTGACCCGAACCGGACACGTCGATGACTGAGCAGGCCCTGCGGGGGCTCGATGAGCTTGAGGCGGCGACGCGGCTCGCGGAGGAGGGGCCCAACGCCCTGCCGCCGCCGGCGGCCCGCGGCCTGGTGCGGATCATCATCGAGACGATGCGGGAACCGATGTTCCTGCTGCTGGTCGGCGCGGCCACCCTGTATCTGTTCCTGGGCGACCTCGCCGAGGGCCTGTTCCTCATGGGCGGCGCCCTGGCGACCATCGGCCTGGTGGTGCTGCAGGAGGCTCGCAGCGAGCGCGCCCTGGCGGCCCTGCGCGATCTGTCGCAACCCCATGCGCGGGTAATCCGCGCGGGCGTCGAGCGGCTGATCGAGGCGCGTGACCT
>CANJYY010000343.1 GCA_947479185.1 Caulobacteraceae bacterium | reverse complement strand
TTCTACAACCAGGTGGTCGGGCTGCCGGCGGCGCTGGTCTCGGCGGCGGTGATGACCGCGATGCTGATCGACTGCCTGATCGACCCGGTCATCGGCCATGTCAGCGACAACTGGCGCAGCAAATGGGGCCGGCGGCACCCGTTCATGTACGCCTCGGCCCTGCCGGTGGCGCTGTCGTTCCTGCTGCTGTGGAACCCGCCGTTCGACTGGGCCCAGGGCCCGCTGTTCTGGTACCTGGTGGTGGTCGCCGTCATCTCGCGCACCTTCATCACCCTCTACGAGATCCCCTCCTCGTCGATGGCCGCGGAACTGACCTCGGACTACACCGAGCGGTCGGCGATCCTCGGCTGGCGCTATTTCTTCGGCTGGTGGGGCGGGCTGACCCTGACCATCGCCATGTTCTGGTTCCTGATGCGGGCGACGCCGGACTACCCGGTCGGCCAGCTCAATCCCCGGGCCTATGTCGAGTACGGCTACATCGGCGCGGTGCTGATGTTCCTGTCGATCCTGGTCTCGGCGGCCGGCACGCACCGGTTCATTCCCTGGATGCCCCAGCCGGTGGTCCGCGAGACGCGCTCGCTGCGGGCCGTCGGCAAGGAGGTGTTCGAGACCCTCAACATCCGGCCGTTCCTGACCATCACCGGCGTCGGCCTGGTGGCCTCGGTGGCGACGGGCGTCGGCTTCTCGCTGGCCTTCTATCTCTCGACCTATGTCTGGGAGCTGACGCCGTTCTGGACCGGCGTGCTGCAGATCGACGCCTATTTCGCCTCGGCCGCGGCCCTGGCGGCGGCGCCGATGCTGACCAAGCGATCGGGCAAGAAGAAGGCCGGCGGCCTGCTGCTGCTGATCTCCGTCTTCATCGGCTTCCTGCCGCTGATCCTGCGGCTGATGGGCGTCTTCCCCGACAACGGCGCGATGATCGGCGACACGCAGATCCCCGAAATCGTGCCCTGGCTGTTCCTCGACGGCCTGGTGCGCGGCGTCTTCGGCATCACCGCCTCGATCCTGATCACCGCCATGCTGGCCGACGTTGTCGAGTACAGCGAAGAGCGCACAGGCCGGCGGTCGGAGGGGCTGTTCTTCGCCTTCACCAGCCTGATCCAGAAGGCGGTCAGCGGCGTCGGCGTGATGGTCGCCGGCTGGATCCTGACGATTGTCGCGTTCCCGGTGGGCGCAAAACCGGCCGACGTGCCGCCGGAAACCATCAGCAAGCTGCTGATGGTCTACATGCCGGTGGTCGGCGGGCTCTATCTGCTCTCGGTGATCATCCTGCAGGCCTACAATATCACCCGCGAAAGCCACGAGGAGACCATTCGCGCGATCGCCGCCCGCAACGACGCCGCGGAGGACGGGGCTACGAACCCGTCTCCGTAAGCGCCGCGTAGACCAGGGTTCGCAGCTCGCGCCGCACCGGATAGGCCGACGACGGCAAGAGCTGGGTCAGGAACACCACGGCCAGATCCTCGACCGGATCGACCCAGAAGAAGGTGCTGGCCGCGCCGCCCCAGAAGAAGTCGCCCTTGCTGCCGGCCAGCATGGTCGCGGCCGGGTCGATGGTCACCCCGAAGCCCAGACCGAAGCCGACGCCGGCGTAGGTCGCCTCGCTGAACAGCGACTTCGACATCTGGGTCAGGTCCTTGCCGCCCGGCAGATGGTTGGACGCCATCAGCTGGATGGTCTTGGGGCCCAGCAGCCGGGCCCCGTCCAGCTCGCCGCCGTTCAGCAGCATGCGGGCGAACCGCATGTAGTCGTCGGCCGTGCTGACCAGCCCGCCGCCGCCGGAATGGAATTGCGTCTCGGCCAGATAGGGGCTGACGGCCGGATCGTCCTGCAGCTTCGGCGCGCCCTGCAGGACCGACTTGGAGCCCAGCACCCCCGCCGCGTAGCAGGCCGTCAGGCGGCCCGCCTTGTCGGCCGGCACGGTGAAGCTGGTGTCGGTCATGCCCAGGGGCCCGAAGATCCGCTCCTGCAGGAACCGCGCGAACGGCACGCCGCTGATCTTGCCCACGAGGTAGCCCAGCACGTCGGTGCTGACCGAATAGTTCCAGGCCTCGCCTGGCGAGAACTGCAGCGGGATGGTCGCCAGCTTGGCGATGAACTCGTCGAGCGTGCCGTAACGCAGGTCTTCGGCCACCTTCAGCTTGCGATAGGCGGCGTCGATGTTGCCCTGCATCTGGAAGCCGTAGGTCAGGCCGCTGGTGTGCCGCAGCAGGTCGATGATCAGCATCGGCCGGCTCGGCGGCGTGGTCGCCCAGCCCGCGTCCGTGCCCGCCGCGAACACGCCCAGGCCCGCCCACTCCGGAATGTACTTGGCCACCGGCTCGTCGAGCGCGACCAGCCCCTCCTCGACCAGCATCATGAAAGCCACCGAGGTGACCGGCTTGGTCATCGAATAGATGCGGAACAGCGAGTCGGCCTTCAGCGGCGTCCCCCGCTCACGGTCCGCGAGACCCAGCGTCGTGTCATAGGCCAGCTTGCCGCGCCGCCAGACCTGGACCTGGGCGCAGGGCAGCTTGCCGGTGTCGATGTAGCGTTCGGTCAGGAAGGGCGCGATCCGCGCCAGGCGTTCCGACGAGAAGCCGAGGCTTTCGGGTTTGGTCACGGGCAGTGCTCCTGCAAATGGACCCGAATCCAATATCGAAGCCCCGGTATGCCGCAACCCTAACTTTACCAAACCCGCAGTAGGTTAACCCCAGATTGGGGACCATCCATGCCCGGACAGCCGAGGGCGAACGCCCCATCCGAACTCGATATCGAAGCCGCGCGCTGGTTCTTCCAGAACTCGGTGGACATTTTCGTGCTGATCCGGAGCGGCGAGATTTCGCGGATCAATCCGGCCTGGACCGAGCTGTCCGGCTGGTCGGAGGACGACACGGTCGGCCGCCGGTTCGAGGATTTCATCCATCCCGACGACGACATGATCGTCCGCGACCTGATCAACGACCTGAAAGCCAGGGGGGAAGCCCGGGGCGAGCACCGGTTGCTGCGCAAGGATGGCGAGGTGCTGTGGGTCCGGGCGAGGATCAAGCGCGGCAGCGGCGGCAGCGCCACGATCGTGGTGCTGGAAGACGTCACCGCCGAGCGCCAGCGCGCCCTCGAGAGCGCCGACGCCGCCCGCACCAACGACCTGCTGCGCGAGGCGGCGGGAGTGTTCGTCTGGCGCTTCGATCCGGAAACCGGCCTCTACGACATCGACACCGACCTCGCGAAGGCCGGCGCACCCGGCGCCTCGGGCAGCCGCACGATCACCGTCAACGAGATGACCTCCGAGATTCACCCCGACGACCAGGCGCGGGTCGGCGAGGCCTTCTTCCACACCCTGGCGACGGGCGAGCCGCGGGTCGTCGAGTACCGCCACTTCCGCGCCGGAGACCAGGGCTGGGCCCGGTTGCGCGCGGCCTGGCGCGGCCTGCGCCCGCGACCATCGGGGCGCTGGGACGTGCTGGGCCTGACCCAGGACGTCAGCGAAGTGGCCGAGGCGCGCGACGCCGCGCTCGACGCCGCCGAGGCCAAGGCCCAGTTCCTCGCCAACATGAGCCACGAGATCCGTACGCCGATGAACGGCGTCCTGGGCGTTCTGCATCTTCTGAAGAGCGAGAAGCTCTCCGCCGACGGCCGTCA
>CANJYY010000342.1 GCA_947479185.1 Caulobacteraceae bacterium | reverse complement strand
TTGTCCGACTTGCGGCTGATCTTGTCGATTTCGTCGATGTAGACGATGCCGCGCTGGGCCCGCTCGACGTTGTAGTCGGCGGCCTGGAGCAGCTTGAGGACGATATTTTCGACGTCTTCACCGACATAACCGGCTTCGGTCAGGGTCGTGGCGTCGGCCATCGTGAACGGAACGTCGATGATTCGGGCCAGGGTCTGGGCCAGCAGCGTCTTGCCCGAGCCCGTCGGGCCCACGAGCATGATGTTGGATTTCGACAGTTCGACGTCGTTGTTCTTCTGTGCGTGGTTCAGCCGCTTGTAGTGGTTGTGCACAGCAACGGAGAGGACTTTTTTGGCGTGGCTCTGGCCGATGACGTAATCGTCGAGCACTTCCCGGATTTCCTTCGGGGTCGGAACGCCGTCCTTGGACTTCACGAAGGCGATCTTGTGCTCTTCGCGAATGATATCCATGCAGAGCTCGACGCATTCATCACAGATGAACACGGTCGGTCCGGCAATCAGCTTGCGCACCTCATGCTGGCTCTTTCCGCAGAAAGAACAGTACAGGGTGCTCTTGGAGTCGCCGCTGGCGGCCTTTGTCATTGCTCTTCTCACGCTCTGGCGGCCACGGACCACGTCCGAACTCGCCCACCCCTGTGCGGCTTATCCCGCAATCGAACATGCAGGATACGCGCCGGGGGTTTTCCAATCCTTGACAATCCCCGATCCGGCCTGCCGGGACAAGCGTCCTGACGCCAAAACCGGTACGAAACACGCCCCGGACACGGCACGGTGATTGCGTCGCTCTCGGACGAACAGATGGGAATTGACCCGCTGTGGCACAAGCGAGACGGGCGCTCGCACCGGTTGACGGCCTTCATGGCATAGTCACATCGGTGTCATGACTCCCGGAATCGTGATCGAAACGGCGCTCACGACCGCCGGGGCTGGGAAAGTATGGGACGCAGATCACTGCTGGCGCAGGGCCTTTCGGCCTCGCGGCCCGTCATGGCCGATCCGCTCGACGAGCCGGCGCTGGTCGCCTTCGATTTCGACGGCACCCTGACCGTCGAGGACAGCTTCACCGCCTTCCTCAAATGGCGGGCCGGATCGCTGCGCTGGGCCTGGGGCTGTTTCCGCCTGCTGCCGTCGGCGATCGCCTATCTGATCCACAGCAACCGGGGCCGGATGAAGTCCGCGGCGATCCGTGAGTTCCTCAAGGGCGTGTCGCGCGAACGGCTCGAGGCCGACGCCCGCACCTTCGCCGAGGTCGCGGCGCCGCGCCTGTTCCGGCCTGACGCGCTGATGACCTGGCGGCGCTGGCGGGCCAGCGGGGCCAAGACGATCATCGTCAGCGCCTCGCCCGACATCATCATCGCCCCGTTCGCCCGGGGCCTCGGCTGCGACAAGCTGATCGCCAGCGCCTTCGCCTTCGACAAGGACGACCGCGTCCTCGGCATGCTGGCCGGCCCCAATTGCCGCGGCCCGGAGAAGGTCCGCCGGCTGCAGGAGGTCTACGGCGAGGACGTACGCCTCGCCGCCGCCTATGGCGACACCTCCGGCGACCGCGAGATGCTGCGCATCGCCGACGAAAAGGGCTACCGGGTGTTCAAGGGCCGGCCCTGAGGCCAGGCGACCTCCACGAACAGACCAAACAAAAAAGGCCCGGCGCGAGCCGGGCCTTTTCCGTCTTGTGCTGACGGGACCTAGGTCGCCGCGGCCGCCGCTTCAGCGGCCTCTCGGCTTTCGTAGACGTGATCGACGATGCCCCAGGCCTTGGCGTCCTCAGCGCTCATGAAGTGGTCGCGGTCGAGGGTCGTTTCGACTTCCTCGTAGGTGCGGCCGGTGTGCTTCACATAGATCTCGTTCAGCCGCTTCTTGGTGGCGATGATGTCCTCGGCGTGGCGCATGATGTCCGACGCCTGACCGCGGAAGCCGCCCGACGGCTGGTGAACCATGATGCGGGCGTTGGGCAGGGCCACGCGCTGGCCGGCGGCGCCGGCGCACAGCAGCAGGCTGCCCATCGAGGCGGCCATGCCCATGCAGACCGTCGACACCGGGCTCTTGATGTACTGCATGGTGTCGTAGATCGCGAGACCGCTGGTCACCACGCCGCCCGGCGAGTTGATGTACATGCTGATCTCTTTCTTGGGGTTCTCCGACTCCAGGAAGAGCAGCTGCGAGCAGATCAGCGCGCTCATGCCGTCCTCGACCGGCCCGGTCAGGAAGATGATCCGCTCCTTCAGCAGGCGCGAGAAGATGTCGAACGCCCGCTCGCCGCGGCTGGTCTGCTCGACCACCATGGGCACGAGGTTCATGGCGGTCTGGACAGGGTCCGACGACGAGAAGGTCCGGTAGTAATCGCTCATGGGCGCCTTTCTGTTTGCACTGGCCCGTCGCGAATCATGCCGCGCCATCGCCGTCCTCTGGATATCGGGCGGAGGTTAAGAGGATGCAAGTAGGACCCGGGGTCCCGTGCGACCGATCGCCGCCCGGACGGGGCCCTGCCCGGCGGATAAGTCCCTACTGTTCGGCGTCGGTCCCGTCGGCGGCGACACCCAGCCGGTCCATCATCGCCCTGACCATCTGGCGCTCCTGGCGGCTGCCGCGGAGCGCGGCGGAGTCGGTCGTGTAGAGGCTCTGCAGATAGGCCACGTCCCAGCCGGTCAGGCCGAGCGGCGGGGTCGCCCCCTTGTCGCGGGCGCTGAACAGGTTGAGCACCGTCGGCACGCCCGACGGATCGGTGGCCGGATCGATCTGGGCCAGCGCCACCATGGCGATGTAATCCGTAAGGGCCTCGAAGCGGATGACCCCGACCCGGGTCACATCGACCATGATGATCACCCGGCTGAAGTCGTCGCGCGTGTTGGACTTGATCCGGCTGGCGGACCGCACGGTCAGGGTGGGCGGCGCATTGTCTTCGCCGCGACCATAGCGGAACCCGTCGGCGGTGACCGTCTGGGTGACATGCCACCAGCGCACCGGCCGGGGCGTTTCGACAAAGTCCTTCAGCGCGGCGCGGCCACGGCTGACGCCGTCCTCACCCTTGCCGAACCCGACGGCGTTGGCGTCCACGACCATCCTGGCCATGGCCTGGGAGTCGTCGGTGGCGACGATGACCATGTTGGGCTTGCAGCCCGGTTCGCCGACCTTCAGCCCCACGGTGATCGCGACCAGGGAAATCCGGTCGATGACGGTCTGGCCGTACGGCGGCTTGAGGCCGATCACGCCGGGACAGATCTTGCGATCCCAGCGCGCCAGACGGCCGTTGGCGGTCTGGCCGGAAATATCGGCCACGAACGCCCCGACGGTTTCCACGGGCGGGGTCGCCGGACGGGCGGTGATCACCAGTCCCTCGACCTGGGTCGGCGGCGGCGGGGGTGGCGGCGAAGGCGGTGTCCGGGGTTTGAGCGGAACGGTCGCTGGCGCGGCGACGCCGGCGCCGACGGGATTACCCTCCGGCGAGGTGGCGGGGCCCCGCGGCGCGGCCAGCGCCGGCTGTATGCAAAGCACCAGGACGACTGCCGCCGCCGCGATCCATCTCGACATCACTCGCCCCCCAAAGCGCAATCAGGCCGCGCGCAGGCGCCGGCCCTCAAGTTCTAGTAGCCGTCCGGGAGATCGTCGTCAGCCTCGATCTCCTTCT
>CANJYY010000341.1 GCA_947479185.1 Caulobacteraceae bacterium | reverse complement strand
GATGGGTGAGGAAAGCGGCGCCATCGTGCTGATGGATTGCCGCACCGGCGACCTGCTGTGCATGGCCTCCACGCCCAGCTTCGACGCCAACCGCTTCGTAAAGGGCCTGTCGGGCCCTGAATACAGGGCGCTGGCGCAATACGAGCGCAAGCCTCTGCTCGACAAGGCCATGAGCGGCACCTACCCGCCGGGCTCGACGTTCAAGCCGATGGTGGCGCTGGCGGCGCTGTCCTCGGGTGTCAATCCGGAGGTGCGCGTCAACTGCGGCGGCAGCTGGTTCTTCGGCGGCCGGACCTGGCACTGCTGGGGCCGGCACGGGTCGCAGAACATGCACGACGCGATCAAGAACTCCTGCGACATCTATTTCTACCAGACGGCCCTCAAGGTCGGCCCCGACCCGATCGCCGCGGCGGCCCACGCCTTCGGCCTGGGCGGCACCTTCCAGCTGGGCATTCCCGGCCAGAAGAAGGGCATCGTCGGCTCCACCGAATGGAAGCGGAAGGCCAATCGCAATCCGGCCAATCGCACCTGGTTCCCGGGCGACACGGTCAACTACGGCATCGGCCAGGGCCTGATCACCCTCAATCCCCTGCAGTCGGCGGTGATGACCGCGCGCCTGGCCAACGGCAAGAAGGCGCTCAATCCGCGCCTGATAAAGTCGGTCGGCGGCGTCGACCAGCCGCATGGCGACGCCGTGCCGGACCTGCCCTATTCGAAGGAACTGCTCGATTATGTCCGCGGCGGGATGATCGCCGTGGCCAACGACACCTCCGGCACCGCCTATCGCCAGAGCCAGCTGGGTCTCGGCGACATTCTCATGGCCGGCAAGACCGGCACGGCCCAGGTGCGGGTGTTCAAGGACGGCGAGTCGCGCAAGAGCGCCGGCGTGCGCTGGGCCCTGAAGGACCACAACTGGTTCATCGCCTTCGCGCCGATCGATGATCCCCGCTACGCCATCTCGGTGCTGATCGAACACGGCGGCCTCGGCGGCGCCACGGCCGCCGCGCCGCGCGCCCGCGAGGTCATGCGCGTCGCCCTGCTCAAGGACCCGGAACTGCGCGCGCGGATCGAAAAGCCGCTGCCGATGCCGGAAATCGATCCCAACGCGCCGGTCGAGGGCGTCGCGCCGTTGCCCGCCGATATCGGCCTGCCGCCGCTCACGCCGTCTGGAGCGCCCCAATGACCCTCAGCGGCGGCCTTACCCGTCCCGGCGAACGCGATCGGCTGATCGTCAAGTTCACCGATATCGACTGGACCTTCAGCCTGATCCTCTGCCTGATCGCGGGGGCGGGCGGGATGATGATGTTCTCGGCCGCGGAATCGTCGTGGATGCCCTGGGCGGCGCCGCACCTGATCCGCTTCGCCATGTTCTTCGTGATGATGATCGTGCTGGCGATGGTCGATCTGCGCGTCTGGTTCGCGGCGGCCTATCCGCTCTACGCGGCGGCGCTGATCCTGCTCGTCGGGGTCGAGCTGATCGGCGACTCGGCCAAGGGCGCGCAGCGCTGGCTGGAGATCGGGCCGTTGCGGTTCCAGCCGTCGGAGGTGATGAAGGTCGGCATCGTGCTCGCCCTGGCGCGGTTCTATCACGGCATGTCCGCCGACAGCGCCCGGCTGAGCTGGTGGCTGCTGGTGCCGCTGATTCTGATCGGCGCGCCGACCCTGCTGGTGGCGCACCAGCCCGACCTCGGCACCGCCATGCTGATCGCGGCCACCGGCATCGCCATCATGATGCTGGCCGGGTTGTCATGGAAACTGGTCGGCGCGGGCATTGTCGCCACCGTCGGGGCGGTCGTGCCGTTCGTGGTGTTCGTGATGCACGACTACCAGCGCAAGCGGGTGCTGACCTTCCTCGATCCCGAGAGCGATCCCTCCGGGTCGGGCTATCACATCCTGCAGTCCAAGATCGCCCTCGGCGCCGGCGGCCTGCTGGGCAAGGGCTACGGCCTCGGCAGCCAGAGCCAGCTCGACTTCCTGCCCGAGAAGCACACCGACTTCATGTTCGCCACCCTGGCCGAGGAATTCGGCTTCGTCGGCTGCTTCTCGATCCTGTTCCTGTACGGGGCGATCATCTTCATGGCCCTGCGCATGGCCTCGGTCAGCCACAGCCACTTCGGCCGGCTGTCGGCCGCCGGCGTGACCGCGACCTTCGCCCTCTATGTCCTGATCAACGGCGCCATGGTCATGGGCCTGGCCCCCGTCGTCGGCGTGCCGATGCCGCTGCTCAGCTACGGCGGCACAGTCATGATGACGGTGATGATCGGCTTCGGCCTGGTGCAGTCCGTGCGCGTGCACAGGTATTCTGAAGTCACCAGCGGGCGCGGGTCGCTGATGTAGGGGGAGGGGACAAACTAGCCCCTACTCCCTAGCCCCTACCGCCCCCGCGCCGCCTCGTCCGTCGCCCGGATCAGGGCGTCGATGACGCCGGGTTCGGTCGAGGCGTGGCCGGCGTCCCAGATGATGTTGAAGCGGCTCTCGGGCCAGGCCTTGTGCAGGGCCCAGGCGCTTTCCAGCGGCGTGACCACGTCGAAGCGGCCCTGGACGATCCAGCCGGGGATCTTGCGGATCTTCTCGACCTGTTTGAGCAGCCAGCCGTCCTCGGGGAAGAAGCCCTTGTTGGCGAAGAAGTGGCATTCGATGCGGGCGAAGGCGATGGCGAAATCGACCTCGTTGAACTTCGGCGGGCGGGCTTCCGGGCCGCGGATGGACAGGGTGTCGCCCTCCCACTGGCTCCAGGCGGCGGCCGCCTCGGCCTGCACCTTGCGGTCGGAGTGCACCAGCCGCTTGTGATAGGCGGCGATCATGTCGTGCCGCTCACCCTTGGGGATCGGCCCGACGAAACGCTCCCAGGCGTCCGGGAACAGGAAGGACGCGCCGTCCTGGTAGAACCACTTCAGCTCGCGCTGGGTGAGCAGGAACACGCCGCGCAGCACCAGGCCCTCGACGCGGTCGGGATGGGTGATGGCGTAGGCCAGCGCCAGGGTCGAACCCCAGGAGCCGCCGAACACGGTCCACTTCTCGACGCCCAGGTGAACGCGCAGCCGCTCGATGTCCTCGATCAGCGACCAGGTGGTGTTGTCCTCGAGGCTGGCGTTGGGCCGGCTCTTGCCGCAGCCGCGCTGGTCGAACAGGGCTACCCGCCACTTCGCCGGATCGAAGAACCGCCGCATGGTCGGGTTGATCGCGCCGCCCGGGCCGCCGTGCAGCACGACGCACGCCTTGCCTTTCGGGTTGCCGCATTCCTCGTAGTACAGCTCGTGCGGACCGCCGGTCGGCAGCCAGCCGATGTTGTAGGCCTCGACCTCGGGATACAGGCTCCGGCGCGAGCTGGAATGACCGGGGGCGGACGGCGACGCTGAACGATCCATGAGGGTGTTCTAGCGCCGTGGGCAGGCCGGGGCCAATGACAAACGGGGCCGGAACAGGTTGCGTCCTTCGACACGCGCCCTGCGGGCGCTGCTCACCATGACGTGCAAAGATCTACGTCATCCTGAGCAGCCGCGAAGCGGCGTGTCGAAGGACGCACTCAGAGCGGAAACCGCCGGCCCAGCCAGTCGAGGATCAGGCGGTTCACCTGTTCGGGCTCTTCCTGCTGGGTCCAGTGGCCGGAGCCCAGCACCAGCT
>CANJYY010000340.1 GCA_947479185.1 Caulobacteraceae bacterium | reverse complement strand
GGTCGTCGACCTGCGTCCCGACCTGTCGATCGACGCCCTGGCGGCCCGGCTGGCCAGGCCGCGCGGCAAGGACAGCGTGACCAACTGGCTGCGCAAGGCTGCCGGCCTGTCGCCCGTCGCCGTCGGCCTTCTGCGTGAAATTCCCGGCGAGATGCCCATGGGCGCCGACAAGCTTGCCCGGCGCATCAAGGCCGTGCGCCTGACCCTTGCCGGCGTGCAGGGGATCGAGCGAGCCATCTCCTCGGCCGGCGGCGTGGCGCTGGACCAGGTCGACGACGGGTTGATGCTCAAGGCGCTGCCCGGGGTCTTCGTGGCCGGCGAGATGCTCGACTGGGAGGCTCCGACCGGCGGCTATCTGCTGCAGGCGTCGATGGCGTCCGGCGCGACGGCGGCGGCCGGCGTCGTCGCCTGGCTGGCGCGACCGGCCGGCGACTGAACGGGCGCGCGCCACGCAACCTGCCGTGGCGGAAGGGCAAATCGGCCTGTTTCCCCTGCTGTCACAGGCCGGCGAACAGGCTAGGGAGGGGCGCGGTCGATGCGGCCGCCGCCGAACACGAGACCCGAGGACCCGTAGACATGTCCGTTGATCTGACGCGTGGCGCGCGCGAGCTGGCGCTGGCCGCCCGCACCGAGACCTTCATCCGCGAGGTCGTGATCCCCTACGAGACCGATCCGCGCATCGGCAGCCATGGTCCTTCCGACGAGCTCTGCTACGAGCTGAAGGCGCACGCCCGCGCCGCCGGCCTGCTGTCGCCGCATGTCGGCGAGGCGTTCGGCGGGCTGGGTCTGAACCATCGCGAGATCGCCACCGTGTTCCGCGCGGCCGGCTATTCGATGCTCGGGCCGATCGCGCTGAACATCATGGCCCCCGATGAGGGCAACATGGCGCTGCTGGAAAAGGTCGCCAGCCCGGCGCAGCAGGAGCATTTCCTGCGGCCGCTGGCGGCGGGCCTGACCCGCTCGGCCTTCTTCATGACCGAGCCGGACGGCGGCGCCGGCTCCGATCCCTCGATGATGAAGACCACCGCCCGCCAGGACGGCAATCACTGGATCATCAACGGCCGCAAGGCCTTCATCACCGGCGCCGACGGCGCGACCGTCGGCATCATCATGGCGAAGACGGAGGAGGGCGCGACCCTGTTCCTGGCTGACATGCCCGACCCGGCCATCGTCACCGAGCGGGTGCTCGACACCATCGACCGGACCATGCCCGGCGGCCACGCCATCATCCAGCTGAACGACCTGCGGGTCTCGTCGGACGCGGTGCTGGGCGAGGTCGGCCAGGGCTTCAAATATGCACAGGTGCGTCTGGCGCCGGCGCGGCTGACCCATTGCATGCGCTGGTGGGGCGCGGCCAAACGGGCGCACGACATCGCCATCGACTACGCCTGCAGGCGCCACGCCTTCGGCAAGCCGCTGATCGACCACGAGGGCGTCGGCTTCATGCTGGCCGATAACGAGATCGACCTGAAGCAGTCCGAGCTGATGATCGACTGGTGCGCCTGGGTGCTGGACAACGCCGGCCACGGCGCCGGCGGGCCGGAATCGAGCATCGCCAAGGTGGCGGTGTCCGAAGCCCTGTTCCGCGTCGCCGACCGCTGCGTCCAGGTGCTGGGCGGCATCGGCGTCAGCGACGACACGCCGGTGCACCAGATCTTCCGCGATATCCGCGCCTTCCGGATCTACGACGGCCCGTCGGAAGTCCATCGCTGGTCGATCGCCAAGCGCATCAAGCGCGAGCAGGCCGGACGTTAGGCGGCGGCGGACTGCCGGGCGTCAGGCCGGCCGGGCAAATCGGCGCGCATCTCCGCCAGGCCCTGTTCGTGCGCCAGGATGGCCGCTTCCGTCCGGTTGCGCGCGCCGATCGCCGTCAGGATCGCATGGACGTGGAGCTTCACGGTCGCGACGGTGATGCCCAGATCGTCACTGATCTCGCGATTGGTCTTGCCGGCCGCGACGCCTCGCAGCACGTCGATCTGACGGCTTGAGAGCGACGTCGCCAGGCCGCCGGGCCTGTCCTGATCCACGGGCGCGTGGAAATGCACCCCGCCGGCCGCCACCAGGCCGATGGCCGCGTCGATCAGATCCCGGTTCGAGGTCAGCGGAACGTAGCCCTTCGCGCCGGTGGAGACGGCGGCGTCGAACCTGGCGCGGTCGAACCGGTCGTCCATGACCACGACAGGGTGGGGCGCGATGGCCGCCACCAGCGCCGGCAGCGCCGCCACGGCGGCCGGTCCAGCGGCATTGATGACGACGACCGCGATGTCCGGCTTCGTCGCCCCGATCTGATGCAGGGCTCCGGCCATATCCGCCTCGACCCGAATATCGGCGGCGTTGAAACGCTGCGTGGTCAGGTCGGCCAATACTTCAGCGCAAGTGGGTCGGTCTGACACAACAAGTACGGTCCTGACCATTCTGCCTCACTCTGTCTGGGTCGCGCAATCTGGCTCCCGGATCGCGCGGTGGTGGATCAGCTCTAGCCGCAGCCGGCTGGCGATGACAATGCCCATGTTCGGTTCAGGCGTATGATCGTCATGATTTGACCTAAAAAATGGATGTATAGGGGCCGCGAAAATGTCAGCGAAGGCGGCCCAAACGGCCCGCGTAGAGCGTGGGGATTGTTACCGGGCGGTAACGGCCGATCCATATTTTAGTATATGCAGCCTCGATTTGGGGCGTTGAAATAGAATTTGTTACCGTACAGGTTTTTTATACACAAAAATGGGCGAGATGATGAGCCTGGAATCTTCCACGAAGATCATTGTTTTGTAAAGTTGTCTCCGCAAGCAGGCGGGGCGATATCGAAAAGTGGGCGATCAATTCGCTGGCTCGCGGGCGCGTCGGTGCAGGTGATCAACGAAGGGCAAGGCGCGCGTGTAATATAGAAGTATGCAATGCTGCTTAATCTGATGAATGGCATATTTCACTAAAGTATAATTGTAGTCTTCTGGGTGCGTTCTGCTCCGCGACGCCCGTCGACGCGCGCGGCGCTGGAGACGATTGCGCGACTTTTGGCGCCCGCTCGCGGACTGTGTCGGTCGCCGGGCGCAAGTGACTGTAAAGTCGGGGGTATTTCGGGGCGTTCCTTGTAGCGGGATTCAGCGCGTGACTGGATAGCGGTGGAGCCAGTCAGTCGCCAACTCATCTCCCACCAAGGACGGAGATGATCTGCGCCACGTCGAACCTGCTCGTCTTCATGTCCGTCTTCTTGGTGACGGCCTCCTACTCAAATCGAAGGATCCGGAAGGAGGCGGGCCGTCTTCAACAATCTTTTAGACGTCATTGCGCAATTTAGGACATGGATAGCGCGACATATTCTCCCTCGGTCCATCAAGCGACCTTGGAGACCTACTATCGTCGGACTTACGGTGACCAGCTGGCCGTTCGGCTGGCCAGTGTTGCCTTGGTCAGCAGCGTCACGGTCTATCTGGCTGTCTGGCCTCTGGCCTGGGCGGTGGTTTGGGCGCTCGGCTATCTCGGGGGCGAAATCGCCCTCTTCGCCTGGTGGAGATCAGCGCAAAAGGTGATGGCGTCGACGGCCCGTCGTCCCGACCTCGATAGACTCCAGCACCAGTTGATCGCTCTGTCCGCCGGCCTGAGCGCGTACGCCGCAATCCCTTGCTACTTTACGGCTTACGGTGATCTC
>CANJYY010000339.1 GCA_947479185.1 Caulobacteraceae bacterium | reverse complement strand
GTCTTCGCCGTTCCCGTCGTCCAGGACGCGCCGGTGATGGCCTTGGCGCCGGTGATGGCGCCGCGGGCGCTGGCCGCATCGCCGCCGACGTTGACCCCGATCGAATAGGGGACAATGGCGGCCTTGGAATAGAACGGCGTCTGGGTAGTGGACACGACCAGATCGATCAGGTCGCTGGCCGCGGTCTTCAGATCCGTCAGTCGCGTCCCGGCCATCGAGCCGGTGATATCGAGCACGATCGAGACTTCGAGATTGGTCGAGGAGCGCATCACCTCGGCCTTGGCCCCGACAACCATGTCGCCCTGCAACCAGAGCCCGGCGATGACCGGAACCACGGTGGCGGTCGCCGCGCCCGTGACCTTCGTGCCGACGATCTTGAACGTGGAACTCTGGAGCGTTGCGTCGCTGACGCCATTCATCTGCGCGGTCAGCGCCGCGGCGCCGATGGTCTGCATCTGGGCGTCGGTGGTCGCGGTCGAGCGGGCCGCCAGCAGGGTGGCGGCGTCGAGCGCGTCCTGCAGGTGGCGCTTTTCCACACTGGCGCGGTTGACGTCGATCAGGCCGAAGCCGAGCACGGCCATCGGCAGCGCCATGACGGCGAACCAGATCGCCACCGCGCCGCTGTCGTTGCGGAAGCGGCGAAGAAAGCGCGCGGCCGGCGCGGCCAGGCCATTCAAGACGCGAAACATCGTTGGTCGTCCCTTCGTCGCGCATCATGACGGCCGGCGGTAAGGGAACCGCCAACAGGCGTGGTGAATCCGGGGTTACGAACCAGGCCGCCTATTTCGAGATGCGAAGCCTGGAGATGTCCTCGCCGATGGCGCGGAAGGCCGTCTTCAGCGCGGCGCCCGTGGCCGGCAGATAGACGTGCTCGGCGTCGGTCGCGCACTCGCGGACAATGGCCTCGGCGGACGCGTCGCTGCCGACGTCGAAGCCGACCGTGTAGATGATCACCCCCTGGGCCTTCATGTTGGAGCAGAGCGAACGGGCCTGGCTGAAGGCGTCGCCGTTGGGCGCGTTGCAGTTGATGTGGTCGGACGCCGCCCCGCTGCCGTTCCCGGAATCCTGGCTGATCACGCCCTTGCAATAGGTGGTGTTGAACGCCCCGTCGGTCATCAGCACGACGACCTTGAGCAGCCTGTCGGCGCCATAGGCGGCCGGTTGACTGGCCGTCGGCCACAGCGAGGCGAAGTTGGGCGAGACCATGTACCAGCCCCAGGCCAGACCGATGTGGCCAGCGGTCGAGCCGGAGGCGGACAGGCCGTCGATCCTGGTCTTCAGCGCCGCGCGATCGGTCGACAGCGGCGTGATCGTGCTGGCGAGGCAGGGATTGGCCGAACTCGGATAGTTGCGGCCGAGGAAGGTCGAGGACGGCGCGGCGTCCGTGTAGGCGCTGCCGCCTGTCCGTTCGGTCACGCAGTTGCTGATGGCGAAGGTCTTCAGCGATCCGCTGGCGTTGGTGAACTTGTAGCTGGCGCAGCCCGGGCTGGTGCAGGTGCCCGCCGTGGCCGCGCCCCGCACGCTGGCGGCGTAGCTCCCGACATTGACCGCCGCCGAGTACGGGACCAGCGCCACCTTGGTGTAGTAGGGGGTCTGCTGGTCCTGGACGACGAGGTCGACCAGGTCCTTGGCCGCCAGCTTCAGGTCGGCGATCCGCGACCCGCCCATCGAACCGGTCACGTCCAGCGCCAGCGCCACCTCGAGATTGTTCGACGAGCGCGTCACCTCGGACGTCGCGCCGACGGTCATGTCGCCGTCCATCCACAGGTTGGCGATGCTCGTGGTCATCGAGGCGCGGGCGGTGGCGATGATCTTCGTGCCCTCGAGGCGATAGGTCGACGACGCGAGCACCGCCTTGCTGGCGGCGAGGTCGGCGCTGAGCACCTTGTCGCCGACGGTCTTCAGCCCGGCGTCGGTGGTCTCGGTCGATCGCGCCGCGGCCAGGGTAGCCGCGTCCAGCGCATCCTGGAGCCGGGCCTTCTCGCCCGAGGCGCGGCTGACGTCGATCGCGCCGAACACCATCACCGTCATCGGCACGATCAGCAGGGCGAACTGGACGGCGACCGCGCCGTCTTCCCGCTTCGCGCGCACCAGAAACCGGCTGACCCAGCCGGGAACCGACAGCATCTTCCTCATGGCCCCTGCCCCGAACGGTGTTGTGAACAACGAGGGAGCATGACGCCGACGCGGTAAACGCATGGGCCACCAGACAAGGTCAAAGTCGGGAAACCATGCCGGCCTGTCGACGGGACCGGCGGCATGAAAAAAGGGGGCGGCGGATCACTCCGCCACCCCCCTGTTCCTTCGTCCGGACGGGCCGCGACCTACCAGCCGCAGTGCTCGCCCTTGTTCTGCTTGGTCAGCCAGAGGTTCAGCGGCTTGAAGTAGTCGGCCACGGCCGAGGCGTCGCCGCGGGTCTCGCCGGTGAAGGCTTCCATCGCCTCCGGCCAGGGCCGCGAGGCGCCCATCTCCATCATGGTGTTGAACTTCGCCCCGACCGCCTTGTCGCCATAGATCGAGCAGCGGTGCAGCGGCCCCTTCCAGCCCGCCTGCTTGCAGGCCGCGCGCTGGAACTGGAACTGGTACACATGGGCCAGGAAGTAGCGCGTGTACGGAACGTTGGCCGGCACATGGTACTTCGCCCCCGGATCGAAGGCGTCGGTCGGACGCGGTCCCGGCGGCACGATGCCCTGGTACTGGGTGCGCAGCTTCCACCAGCCGGTGTTGTAGGTCGCCGGCGTCAGCTCGCCGCTGAACACCTCCCAGCGCCAGCGGTCGACCATCAGGCCGAACGGCATGAAGGCGATCTTGTCGAGCGCCATCTTGAGCAGGAACGGAATGTCCCCTTCGGGTCCCGGCATGTCCTTGAGCAGGCCGATCTGCTGCAGGTAGGTCGGGGTCAGGGCTGACAGGCCGACGAAGTCGCCGATGGCCTCGTGGAAGCCGTCGTTCGCGCCGTTCTTGAAGATGTACGGCTGACCCTTGTAGGCGCGCTGGTAGAAGTTGTGACCCAGTTCGTGGTGGACCGTATAGAAGTCCTCGCCGTTGACCTTGGTGCACATCTTGATGCGGATGTCGTCGGCGTCATCGAGGTCCCAGGCCGAGGCGTGGCAGACGACTTCCCGGTCGCGAGGGCGGGTGATCTGCGAGCGGGTCCAGAAGGTTTCCGGCAGCGGCGCCAGGCCCATCGAGACGTAGAAAGCCTCGCCCGTCTTGACCATCTTCACCGGGTCATAGCCGGCGTTCACCAGCAGCTCGTCGAGCGCGTAGGACGGGGTCGTGCTCTTGGGCGCGACGATCGGATAGATGTTGCCCCACTGCTGGGCCCACATATTGCCCAGCAGATCCGCGCGGATCGGGCCCGAGCGCGGCTGGACGGAGTCGCCGTACTTCTCGTTCAGCCGGGCGCGCACGTAGCAGTGCAGGTTCCTGTAGAACGGCTCGATCTGCTTCCACAGCCGGTCCGTCTCGGCCGCAAAGGCGTCCGGATCCATGTCGTAGCCCGAGCGCCACAGCGCGCCGGTGTCCTTGTAGCCCAGCGCCACCGAGCCCTCGTTGGAGAGGGCCACCAGTTGTGCGTAGTCGGGGACCATGACCGGCGAGATCGAATGCCAGCCCTCCCAGATCGCCTTCAGCTCCTCGGGATC
>CANJYY010000338.1 GCA_947479185.1 Caulobacteraceae bacterium | reverse complement strand
TAGTCGAACCGGCCGGCCATGCCGGCGGCTTCCAGCACGTTGCGGCAGGTCTGTTCGCCCCAGCGGCCGCGCCGGCCGGTGTTGCCCTTGAGCGCCTCGGTCAGGCGCCGCGCCTCGTCGCGGGTGGCGGTCGAGGCCGTCATCAGCAGCGCCAGTTGCTCGCGCAGGCCGCCGGTCTCCTCGGCGCGGGTCTTCTCCACCGCCGTCACATGGGCCTCGAACTTGGCCAGCGACTCGGCGACGGGCTTCAACTGCGCGGCCAGCCGCTCCTGGTGCAGCAGCTCGCGATTGCGGAAGGTCTCGTCGGTGCGCTTGAGCAGGGCCTCGGCGGTGGCGGTGGCGGTCTGCTCGGCCTGGGCCCGCAGATAGTCGCTCATCGTCGCCCGGGCGTCCTCCTGCAGCCGCGCCCGTTCTTCGGCATGGCTCAGCTCGGCCCTTAGTTTCCCCGATCCCTCCCGCTCGCGCAGCCAGAGGACCAGCATCGCGACAAAGGCGAGGGCGAACACAGCCGCGGCGGCGAGGGCGATGGAACCGTTCATGCTCCGTTCCTAGCGGGAATCGCCCCTCCGGCCAATCCTCCCCTCGCAGAGGGGAGGGGGACCGCCCGGAGGGCGGTGGAGGGGGCTGTGCCGTGCTGGCCAGAAGGACCTGACTTCAGGTTTGGGCCGCTCGCGATCGCGCTGACCCCTCCACCCTGCTCCGCAGGGTCCCCCTCCCCGCGATGCGGGGAGGACCGAGGTTACGCCGGCCGCCTTGCCCGCAACGCCTGGGCGATGGTGCCGTCGTCCAGCCAGTCGAGGTCGCCGCCGACGGGGACGCCGCGCGCCAGCATGGTCACCGGCACCTGGCTCGGGGCCAGTCGCTCGGCGAGGTAATGGGCCGTGGTCTGGCCGTCGACCGTGGCGGGCAGGGCGAGAATCACCTCGCGCACCTCGCCGGCCGCGGCGCGGTTCAGCAGTTCGGCGACGCGCAGCTTGTCCGGCCCCATGCCGTCGAGCGCTGACAGCAGGCCGCCCAGCACGTGGTAGCGGCCGCGGAAGGCGCTGGCCCGCTCCAGCGCCCAGACCGAGCCGACCTCCTCGACCACGCACAGCAGTCCGCCGTCGCGCGTGCGGTCGGCGCAGATGGCGCAGGGATCGGACGTGTCCAGCGAGCCGCAGGTCGAACAGGTGCGCACCTTGGCCCGGGCGTCGACCATGGCGTCGGTCAGCGGGTCGAGCAGCTGTTCGCGGCGCTTCAGCAGGGCGAGCGCAGCCCGGCGCGCCGACCGGGGCCCCAGCCCCGGCAGCTTGCCCAGCAGGGCGATCAGTCGCTCGATCTCGGGTCCGGCGGTGGCGGCCATGGGTGCGTGCTTATCGCGTTCACGGAATGGGGGACAGTTTAAGCTGTCCCAAGGGACACAAGGGACAGCTTAAACTGTCCCCTCAGCCATCAACCCTCCGACGAATTGAACAACCCCGCCTGGGCCATCTGGTCGCGGATCATCTCGGGGTGCTGGGTGACCACCAGGTCATAGGCCTCCAGCTCGGCCGGCACGTACCAGTGGATCTTGTCGGTGTGGTAGGCGGACCAGACGGCCTCGGCCACCGCGCGCGGCGGGGTCAGGCGCCACATGCCCTCGGTCGGGGCGTTGGCCTTGGCCTCGTCGGGCAGGATCGGCGTGTCGATCAGGCCGGGCAGGGTGTCGGCGACGCGCACGCCGGCGGCCTTCAGCTCGACCGACAGGGCCTCGGTGAAGCCCTTCACCGCATGCTTGGTCGCCGAATAGACGGCGATGTTGGCGATGCCGAAGATGGCCGAGCTCGACGAGGTCGAGAAGCACAGTGAGCCAGGCGTGGCCTTCAGATAGGGGATGGCCAGGTTGATGCCGCTGAGCACGGCCACCAGGTTGATGTTGATCACCGCCATGACGTCGTCCCAGGACATGTCCTCGAACGGCCCGCCTCGGCCGATGCCGGCGTTGTTGAACATCACGTCGAGCGTGCCGCCCGTGGCCTCGGTGAACTCGGCCAGGGTGGCGCGGTAGGCGTCGCGGTTGGTCACGTCGAGCTCGCGGACCAGGCAGTTGTCCCAGCCCAGCTCCTGTTCCAGCGCGCGCAGGCCGTCGGTGTTGACGTCGACGCCGCCGACATACCAGCCCTTCTCGGCGAACAGCCGGGCCGTCTCCAGCCCCATGCCCGAGGCCGCGCCCGTGATGAAGATCGCCTTGCGGCCGTTGGCTTTGGACATGGTTCAACTCCCTTGATGGTCAGCGCATCTGGCGGCGCTGATCCATGGTGCGTCCTTCGAGACGCTCGCTTGAGGCTCGCTCCTCAGGATGACGAAGAGGGGTATCCAATACGGCCCGTCATGCTGAGGAGCGGACCCTCGGGTCCGCGTCTCGAAGCACGCAGGAAGGATCAGTCCTCCTCGACGTCCTCGTCGGGATTGACGCTAGCGGCTTCACCCTGCGGAACCGCAAGCTGTCGCACGCCGAGCAGTTCGGCGCCGGGGAAGGCCTCCATCACCGACATGACGAACGGGTCGGCGAGGATCGCCGCGCGGGCTTCCTTCTCCTCACGCTTCTGGCGTTCCCAGGCGCTCTCGGCTCCGCCGCCGCCGGCGGTGGCGACCAGCCAGGTCTGGCCGGTCCACTCCTTGAGCTTCTGCGACAGGCGCCGCGTCAGGTCTGCCGGCGCGCGCGGCGCGGGCTCGAACTCGATGGCCCCGGGCCGGAAGCTGATCGGCCGGACGAACTGCTGCACGTCCATCAGCAGGGTGATGTCGCGCTTGCTCTGGATCAGCGCCAGCACGTCGTCGAACGAGGCGAGGGTGGGGACGGCCTCGGCCGAGGCCTGCGGGGCGGGCGGAGCGATGCGCGCCTGGGCGATAGCGCCGGCCGGTCCGAACGCGCTCACGCCGCCGCCGCCGGACGGGGCCTGGCCACCCGCGCCGCCGCCGACGGGTTCGCCGTCGCGCAGGGCCTTCAGCGCCTCTTCGGGGCCGGGCAGGTCGGCGGCGTAGCACAGCCGGATCAGGGCCATCTCGACGGCGGCCTGCGGATCGGGCGCGCGGCGCACCTCCTCGTAGCCCTTGAGCAGCATCTGCCACAGCCGCGACAGGGTGCCGGCCGAGGCCGTGGCCCCGATGGCGGTCAGGCGCGCGGCCTGGTCCTTGGGCAGATGCAGGGCGTCGGGGCCGAGCGCCTTGGACACCGAGGCGGCGTGGCTGTGCTCCAGCAGGTCGAGCATCACCTGGGCCGGATCGACGCCGAAACCCCACAGGTCGCGGAACTGGGCCAGCGCCTCGCCGGTCTTGCCGCTCATCACATGTTCGAACAGGGCGATGGTCAGGGCCCGGTCAGCCAGGCCCAGCATGTCGCGGACCACGGCGGCGGTGACCATCTGGCCGCGGTCGGCCTGGACGATGGCCTGGTCGAGCAGCGACAGGCCGTCCCGCACCGAGCCTTCGGCCGCGCGGGAGATCAGCGCCAGACCCTCGGCGTCGACCAGGGCGTGCTCGGCCTCGGCGATGCGGCCCAGATGCTTGACCAGCACGTCGGGCTCGACGCGGCGCAGGTCGAAGCGCTGGCAGCGGCTGAGGATGGTCACCGGCACCTTGCGGATCTCGGTGGTGGCGAAGATGAACTTGGCGTGCGGCGGCGGTTCTTC
>CANJYY010000337.1 GCA_947479185.1 Caulobacteraceae bacterium | reverse complement strand
TCAACGCCTCGGCCCGCCGCGTCGGCCTGATCGACGAGCCGATGGCCGCGGCGATCGGCGCCGGCCTGCCGATCCACGAGCCGACCGGCTCGATGGTCGTCGACATCGGCGGCGGCACCACCGAGGTGGCCGTGCTGTCCCTGTCGGGCATCGTCTATTCGCGCAGCGTGCGCGTCGGCGGCGACAAGATGGACGAGGCGATCATCAGCTACATGCGCCGCCACCATAACCTGCTGATCGGCGAGACCACCGCCGAGCGGATCAAGAAGGAAATCGGCACCGCCCGCGCGCCGGCCGACGGCGAAGGCCTGTCGATCGACGTCAAGGGCCGCGACCTGATGCAGGGCGTGCCGCGCGAAGTGCGCATCTCCGAGAAGCAGGCGGCCGACGCCCTGGCCGAACCGGTCAACCAGATCGTCGAGGCCGTGAAGGTCGCGCTGGAAGCCACGCCGCCGGAACTGGCCAGCGACATCGCCGACAAGGGCATCATGCTGACCGGCGGCGGCGCGCTGCTGCGCGGCCTCGACGCCGAGATCCGCGACCACACCGGCCTGCCGGTGACGGTGGCCGATGACCCGCTGTCCTGCGTCGCGCTGGGCTGTGGCAAGGTTCTTGAACACCCGAAGTGGATGAAGGGCGTGCTGGAAAGCACGCTCGCGTAACATCAACATATGAGTCGGGGCCGGGGGCGGCCCTGACGGAGACACCGGGTGGCGCTACGTCAGGATTCGTTCGGCGAGTTGAAGGTTCCGCTGACCTGGATGGCAGTGGTGGCCCTGATCGTCTGCGCCGTCGTGGGCGTCTCGATTCTGCTCAGCGACCGTCGCGAAACGTTCCAGACTGAAGCCTATGGCGCCGCGCGCCAGGCCGTGGACACCGTCTCCGCGCCCGTGGGCGGCGCGGTGGCCGCGCCCGGCCGCTGGACCGGCGACCTGCTCGGCTGGCTGCGCAGCTATGTCGCCGTCGCCCATGAAAACCGCCGCCTGCACAAGGTGATCGACGGCCTGCAGATACAGGCCGACGAGGCCGTGCGTCTGCGCGACGAGAATGAACGTCTGCGGGCCATGCTCGGGGTGCAGACCGATCCGCCGATCCCGATGGTCACCGCCCGGGTGGTCACCGACTCGCGTGGACCGTTCGCCAACGCCCGCCTGGCCAACGCGGGGACCGACGCCGGCGTGGTGGTCGGCTATCCGGTGCTCAGCGAGCGCGGCCTGGTCGGGCGTATTGTCGGCGTCTCGGGCGCCGCCAGCCGCGTGCTCCTGCTGACCGACGTCGCCTCGCGCACGCCGGTGATGATCGACCGCAGCAACGCCCGCGCCATCCTGACCGGCGACGGCGGCCCCAACCCGAAACTGGAATACCTGCGCGGCCGCGACGCCGTGCACCAGGGTGACCGGGTGCTGACCAGCGGCGACGGCGGCGTGCTGCCGCGCGGCCTGCCGGTGGGACGGGCGGTCAAGGGCCTCGACGGGCGCTGGCGGGTGGTGCTCGACGCCGACGCCGGCGCGATCGACTGGGTCCGCATCCTGAAGTTCAAGGACTACTCGCAGCTGGCCGATCAGGCCGCGCTGGCCCAGACCCGTCTGCCGCCGGTGATCACCGAGAACCCCGATGACCGGATCATCGGCGCCGCGCCGGCCCGCGCCACGCCCGCGCCGAAGGCGACCGCGGCTCCGACAACCGCCGCGCCGCCGCTGAAGACGCCGGCCGCGCCCGCGCCGAAGACCACGGCCACGCCGGCGGCGGCGACGCCCCGGTCGGCCACCCCGGCGAGGCCCGCTCAATGAGCTTCTCGGCCGCCCGGCCGCTGGACCCCTGGCGCTGGATCGGCGTGC
The DNA here is from genome assembly GCA_947479185.1 of Caulobacteraceae bacterium. Taxonomy (GTDB): domain Bacteria; phylum Pseudomonadota; class Alphaproteobacteria; order Caulobacterales; family Caulobacteraceae; genus Caulobacter. Next base: position 1,844 of record CANJYY010000337.1, on the reverse strand, counting down.
CGGCCCTGCTCTGCATCGGCGCGACCATCCTGCTCGCCGCGCCGATCAAGCTGTTCGGCCTGCGTCTGCCCGAGCCGATCTTCCCGATGGTCTGCGCCTTCGGCTGGGCGGTGATCCGCCCGTCGATCCTGGCCCCGGTGATCCTGCTGCTGATGGGCCTGTTTCTCGACGTCTACTGGGGCGGGGCGCTCGGTCTGTGGGCCGTGTCGCTGCTGCTGGCCTACGCCGTGACCCTGGCCATGCGCAACATGATGACCGGCCAGAGCCGGCCGATGATGTGGGCCTGGTACGCCGGCATGACGCTCGCGGCCCTGACCGCCGGCTATCTGATCACCATGCTGGACGTGAAGGCGGCGCCCAGCGTCGTCGGGGTGATCTGGCAGTTCCTCGCCACCGCCATCCTCTACCCGTTCGCCCACCGGCTGATCGACCGCTTCGAAGACGCGGACGTGAGGTTCCGATGAGCGAACCGACCATCTTCTTCAGCGAGGTCAACGAGAAGCAGGGCGCCTTCACCCGCCGCGCCTTCCTCATGGGCGGCCTGACCGGCGCGGGCCTGCTGGCCCTGACCGGGCGGCTGGTCCACCTGCAGATCGTCGAGGCGCAGCGCTACCAGAAGCTCGCCCAGTCCAACCAGTTCAACTTCCGCCTCGTGCCGCCGCCGCGCGGCCTGATCCTTGATCGCAACGGCGTCACCCTGGCCTCCAACCGGCCCAACTTCCGCCTGCTGGTCTCGCGTGAGACGGACATGGACGTCGAAGCCACGGTCGACGACATCGCCACCCTGGTGACCATCGACGACAAGAAGCGCGAGCGCCTGATCAAGGACATCAAGCGGGCGCCGAAAAAGGCGCCGGTCCAGGTCATGGAGGACATGAGCTGGGAGGAGTTTTCCCGCATCAACGTCCGCGCGCCCGAACTGGCCGGGGTCACGGCCGACATGGGCGAGGTGCGGGTCTATCCGTACGGCGGCGCCTTCGCCCACGTCATCGGCTATGTGGCGCGGGTCAACGACAAGGACATCGAGACGGCGAAGAAGGCCGGCATCACGCCTGATCCGCTGCTCTACAACCCCGGCTTCCGCATCGGCCGGCAGGGGGTGGAAAAGGCCTTCGACGTCGAACTGCGCGGCAAGGCCGGGGCCCAGAAGCAGGAAGTCGATTCCCGCGGCCGCGTCGTGCGCCAGGATCCGGGCGGCGACATTGCCGCCACGCCGGGCAAGGAAATCCGGCTGACGCTGGACGCCGACATCCAGAACCGCGCGCTCGAGGTGATGGGTGAGGAAAGCGGCGCCATCGTGCTGATGGATTGCCGCACCGGCGACCTGCTGTGCATGGCCTCGACCCCCAGTTTCGACGCCAACCGCTTCGTGAAGGGCCTCGCCGGCCCCGAGTATCGCGCCCTGGCTCAGTACGAGCGCAAGCCGCTGCTCGACAAGGCCATGAGCGGCACCTATCCGCCCGGCTCGACGTTCAAGCCGATGGTCGCGCTGGCGGCGCTGTCGGCGGGGGTCAACCCGGAGGTCCGCGTCAACTGCGGCGGCAGCTGGTTCTTCGGCGGGCGGACCTGGCACTGCTGGGGTCGGCACGGCTCGCAGAACATGCACGACGCGATCAAGAACTCCTGCGACATCTACTTCTACCAGACCGCCCTCAAGGTCGGCCCCGACCCGATCGCCGCGGCGGCCCACGCCTTCGGCCTGGGCGGCACCTTCGAGCTGGGCATTCCCGGCCAGAAGAAGGGCATCGTCGGCTCCACCGAATGGAAGCGGAAGGCCAATCGCAATCCGGCCAATCGCACCTGGTTCCCGGGCGACACGGTCAACTACGGCATCGGCCAGGGCC
>CANJYY010000336.1 GCA_947479185.1 Caulobacteraceae bacterium | reverse complement strand
TGAAAAGGCCGGTTACGCCGTAACGGTCGCGGAAGTGGCTGGCGAGGGCCCGGCGGCTGAAGTGGCGCCCGACTGGGGCACGGTCATTCCGGTGACCAACGCCGAAGTCGGCAAGGCCGTTTCGGCCAAATGCGGCTCCTGCCACAGCTTCGACGCGGGCGGCGCCAACGGCACCGGTCCGAATCTCTATGGCGTTCTCGGCCGCAAGATCGCGAGCCATGGCGGCTTCGCCTCTTCGGCGGGCATGACCGAATTCGCCGCCAGCCACCCGGTCTGGACCTGGGATGAACTCGACCAGTTCATCAAGGCCCCGCAAAAGCATGTCGCGGGCACCAAGATGGGCTTCGTCGGCCTGAAGAAGCAGGAAGACCGCGTCGCGATGCTGGCCTACCTGAACACCCTGGGTGCGACCCTGCCGCTTCCGGCGCCGGCTCCTGCCGCTGCTCCGGCCCCGGCCGCCGCCGCCGAGGGCGCCCCTGTCGCGGGCGCCGCCGCCACGACCGCCGGGGAAGCCCCGGCCGCCGCCGCCGCTCCGGCGACGCCGCCGGCCAAGTAGTCCCTCACTGGACTTCAGACGATCAAAAGGCCGCGCCGGTTCGCCCGACGCGGCCTTTTTCATGTCCGGGGCTCGTGGCGTCGCGCCCGCATTCGCCAAGGCGCCGTCATCCTCGGGCTTGCGCCGAGGCCCCATGAACGCCGTCACGGCCGGGCGCCCGCGCCGTCGCAGCCCTCACGGGCGGCGTTCGTGTGCACGGGGCGTCGGGACGAGCCCGACGATGACGGGATGGGGCGGCGCTGTCGGCGCTCTTGTCAGGGCAGCTACGCCTTGCGGAGCGACCTACGCGAACCGCGTCCTGATCATGGCGAACAGCGCGCGCACGGCCTGGGCTTCGGCCCCGACCGGATAGCCGGGCCGGCCCTTCGGGTTCCAGGCGAAGATGTCCAGGTGCACCCACGGTCCCGGCGGGGCGAAGCGCTTGAGGAACAGGCCGGCCGTCACCGAGCCCGCCTGGGCCCAGCCGTCGGGATCGTTCTTCAGGTCGGCCACGTCGCCGTCGAGCGCTTCCTCGTATCCGGCCCACAGCGGCAGTCGCCACAGCGGATCATTGACCGCCCGCGAGGCCACGGCGATCTCGTCGGCCAGGGTCTCGTCGTCGGTGAAGAAGGGAATCACCTGCGGGCCCAGGGCGATGCGCGCCGCGCCGGTCAGGGTGGCCATGTCGATGGTCAGGGCGGGATCGAGTTCGCCGGCCCGCGTCAGGGCGTCCGACAGGATCAGCCGGCCCTCGGCGTCGGTGTTGCCGACCTCGACGGTCAGGCCCTTGCGCGTGTCCAGGACATCGCCCGGCCGCATGGCGTCGCCGCTGATGGCGTTCTCGACAACGGGAACCAGCACGGCCAGTCGCACGGGCAGCTCTGCCGCCATGATCATCCGCGCGAGGGCCAGCACGTGGGCCGCGCCCCCCATGTCCTTCTTCATCAGCCGCATGCCTGCCGAGGGCTTGATGTCCAGGCCGCCGGTGTCGAACACCACGCCCTTGCCGACCAGCGCCACCAGCGGCGCGCCGGGGCGGCCCCAGCCCAGCTCGATGATGCGCGGCGCGCGGGCCGGATCGGCGGCGCGGCCGACGGCGTGGATCGAGGGGTAGTTCTCGTCCAGCAGCGCGTCACCGGTGACGACGGAGACGGTCGCGCCATGCCGCTCGGCGATCTCGCGGGCAATGGTCTCGATCTGCAGCGGGCCCATGTCATTGGCCGGGGTATTGACCATGTCGCGCGCCAGGTCGCAGGCGTGGGCGGTCTCGCGCGCCTCGGCGACGTCCGCGCCGGCAGGAACGACCAGCCGGGCCTTCGCCTGACCCTTTTTGCGGTAGCGGTCGAAGCGGTAGCCGCCCAGGGCGAAGGCGGTGGCCACCTGGGTCGGATCGAGCCGTTCGGGCAGGCCGTCCAGCCGGTAGTCGCCGGCCGCCAGACGCGGGGCGAGGCCGCGGAACAGCATGGCCTCGGTCTTCGCCGGATCGCCCAGCCCGAACAGCACCCGCGCGGTCCGGCCGTCGGCCCCGGGGACGACCAGCAGCTGGCCGGCCTTGCCCTTGAACTCGGCGACCGCGGCCAGCCCCTGTTCGAACGGCGACAGCCCGCCGAGATCGCCGTCGGCGACCAGAAGGACGGGGAGGGTCTCGCCCTCGGGAGCGGTGAGGAGAACTTCGGTCATGGCGCGCCGATTTATGCTTAACGATTCCTTGAGCCGAACCGACGAGGCTGCGGGTCAGACTTCGCCAAAGGCTCGCCTCCCATGTGTCGCATGCCGGCCCTTGCCGCAACCATTCTGACCCTCGCCGCCGGACCGGCCCTGGCCGCCGCGCCCGCCTCCGCGCCTGCCTCGGCGGCCGTCGCCGCGCCGGCCGGACCTGTTGCACGGGTGAAGGCCACGACGGCCCAGCGCGCCGAGGCCGCGCGGGTCGACCCGCTGGCCCGCGCAGCCTTCTGGGCGCGCGAACTGGAGATCGACCCTCGCGACACCCAGGCGGGCCTCGGCCTCGCCGTCGCCCTGCGCCAGTTGGGCCGCTATCCCGAGGCCTATGACGCCGCCGGCCAGGTGCTGGTCATTCAGCCCGACAACATGGACGCCCTGCTGGAGGCCGCCCGCGCCCAGATTGGCCGGGGACAGGGCTTCTACGCCATCGAGCCGGCGCGTCACGCCCAGACCCTGGACCCGCGCGACTGGCGCCCGGTCGTCCTTCTGGCGGTGGCCTATGAACAGGCGGACCGCGACGACGAGGCGCTTACCGCCCACCGTCAGGCCCTGGCGCTGGCGCCGAGCGAGCCGGGGGTGCTGACCAATCTGGCCCTCTACTACGCCGCCCACGGCGACTTGCCCCAGGCCGAGCGCCTGCTGCGCCAGGCGGCGGCCCTGCCGCGCGCCGATGCCCGCGTGCGGCAGAACCTGGCGCTGGTCGTCGGGCTGCAGGGCCGTCTGCCGGAGGCCGAGCAACTGGTCCGCCAGGACCTGCCGCCCGACCAGGCCGCCAACAACATCGCCTGGCTGCGCGCCGCCACCGCCCGCGCGCCGACCGGCGAGGGCCGGTCATGGACCGCCGTGTCCCGCGGCGGCGGCTCCTGACACTTTCCGGATAGACGGACGGGCGCCGGCGTTGCTATAGCCGCCCCGGTCGCTTCGCGCGGCCCTACAACTGATCCCAATCCACGCGCCGAGGAGCCTGTCGAAGGGCGCGCTGGATCATTCCGGCAGGCGGAGGGATCGTATCCATGGCCAATGTGACCGTAGTCGGCGCCCAGTGGGGCGACGAGGGCAAGGGCAAGATCGTCGACTGGCTGAGCAACCGCGCCGACGTGGTCGTGCGGTTCCAGGGCGGCCACAACGCCGGCCATACGCTGGTGGTCGACGGCAAGGTCTACAAGCTGGCACTGCTGCCGTCGGGCGTCGTGCAAGGCAAACTCTCTGTCATCGGCAATGGCGTCGTGGTCGACCCGTGGCACCTGCTGACCGAGATCGACAAGATCGCCGACCAAGGCGTGGCGATCACGCCGGACCTGCTGATCCTGGCCGACAACGCCTGCCTGATCCTGCCGCTGCACCGCGATCTCGACCAGGCCCGCCTTTACTTGGTTGCATCCACCACATATCAATTTTTTCATTAGGTCCATTGGTATAGTGATTTCCACTT
>CANJYY010000335.1 GCA_947479185.1 Caulobacteraceae bacterium | reverse complement strand
TCGGCGACGGGATCGTCCAGATGATCTCCGTCCAGGGGGGATCGGGCGCGATCACTCAGATCGAGGACATGACCGCCTACTATGGCCCGACGGCCGGCGTGGCCTTCGGCAACGATGTCCTCAACGGCGGGGCGGGCAATGACCGGCTGGTCGGCGGCAGCGGCGACGACCTGCTCGAGGGCGGCGCCGGCAACGACACCATCGACGGCGGCGCGGGTGTTGATACCGTCAGCTATGTGACGGCCGTCAACAATCTCGGCGTGCGGGTCGACCTGACCACGGGCACGACCATCGGCGACGCCGGCAACGACACCATCACCGGTGTCGAGAACATCATCGGCTCGACCATCAGCGACACCCTGATCGGCAACGCCGGGAACAACGTCCTGACGGGCCTCGGCGGTGACGACCTGCTGATCGGCGAGGACGGCGACGACACCCTGGTCGGCGGCGCGGGCGAGGACTTCCTCCGCGGCCGCAACGGCAACGATCTGATGCAGGGCGGCGCTGACAATGACTTCCTCAGCGGCGGGGAGGGTGACGACACCTTCGATGGCGGCGACGGCTTCGACCGCGCGTCGATGGGCAACTCCCTCGTTACCGACGCCCAGACCGGCGTGACGGTCGACCTGGCGATCGCCGGGCCGCAGAACACCGGCCACGGCATGGATACCTTCATCAGCATCGAGCATGTCTCGGGCGGCGTGTTCGCCGATACCCTGTCGGGCAACAGCGGCGACAACTGGATCTGGGGCCAGGGCGGCAACGACACCCTCGACGGCCGTGACGGCAACGACCTGCTGGAAGTGGGCACGGGCGCGGCGACGGTGACCGGCGGCGCCGGCGCCGACACCCTGTCGTTCTTCAACAATGCCAACCTGACCAGCGGCGTCACCGCTTCGCTGCTGCTGCAGGGCGCTGCCCAGACGTTCAACGGGACCTCGACGGTCAACGCCAGCGGCATCGAAAACCTGTCGGGCACGGCCTTCGCCGACACCTTGACCGGCGACGCGGGCGCCAACGTCCTGGCCGGCCGTCAGGGCAATGACACCCTGAACGGCGGCGACGGCGACGACCTCCTGCTCGGCGACGGCGCGATCTCGATCGTCAGCCGTCAGGGCGGCTCGGGTCCGATCACGCAGATCGAGGATATCGCGGCCTTCTTCGAGAACGCGTCCTATATCGGCAACGACACCCTCAACGGCGGCGCGGGCAATGACCGTCTCGTCGGCGCGGGCGGCGATGACATCCTCAATGGCGGCGCGGGCGCCGATCTGATCGAGGGCGGCGCCGGCGTCGACACGGCCAGCTACGCCACGGCCGCGGGCAGCGTCTTCGTCAGCCTGACCAGCGGAACCTCGAACGGCGCCGACGGCGTCGACACGATCACCGGCGTCGAGAACGTCACCGGCTCGAACTTCAACGACACGATCCGCGGCGATGCGGGGGCCAACGTCATCGACTCGGGCGGCGGCAACGACCTGGTCTATGGCGGCCTCGGAGCCGACACGATCATCGGCGGTGACGGCAACGACTCGATCTGGCACGGCGCCAACGTCGACATGACCACCGGCCTGCAGGTGGATTCCGTCACCGGCGCGATCCTCGGCCTGGCCCATGACGATGGCGCGGTCGACGCGATCAACGCCGGCAATGGCAACGACAACGTCTTCGTCGGTCTCGGCGACACCGCCGTCGGCGGCGCGGGCTTTGACCGTCTGTACGTCTCGTTCTTCGGCTACAGTTCGGCGCTCAACCTCGACCTGACCACCGGCGACACGGCGGCCCTGCTCGCCGCCGCCAGCGGCGGCAGCTACAGCGAGTTCGAGGAATACGCGGTCTTCGGCACGGTGTTCGACGACACCGTCCACGGCTCCGCCGGCAACGACCGGATCTACGACAACTTCGGCCATAACGCCTTCTACGGCGGCGGCGGCGACGACATGCTGAGCGGCGGCTACGACGGCAGCGCCCTCTACGGCGAGGCCGGCAACGACACCCTCTACAACGGTCGCGGGATCGACTACCTCGACGGCGGCGACGGCGCCGACACCTTCTTCTACGGCTCGACCCTGGGCCCGCTGCTCGATCCTCCGGGCGCGGCGAACGATACCTTCGTGGGCGGCGCGGGCCGCGACCGCATCGACTACGCCAACGTTGCCCCGACCAACGGTCAGGGCGTCACGGTCAACCTGGCCGTCACCACGGCCCAGAACATCAACTTCGGCACGGTGACCATCTCCGGCGTCGAGGACCTGTTCGGCACGGCCCTGGCCGACACCCTGACCGGCGACAGCGCGGACAACGCCCTGTCGGGTCGTGACGGCGACGACGTCCTGACCGGCGGCGTCGGCAACGACACGCTCGACGGCGGCGCGGGCGTCGACACGGCCGACTACACCGGCGCGTCGAGCGGCATCTTCGTAAACCTCGCCACCGGCTACGAGGAAGACGCGGACGGCATCGACACCCTGACGTCGATCGAGCGGGTCCTCGGCTCGGCTTTCGACGACAGCATCCTCGGCGGCGCTGGCAACGAGACGCTGATCGGCGGCCTGGGCCTCGACTTCCTGCGCGGCAACGCGGGCAACGATACGCTCGACGGCGGCGCGGATGATGACATCCTGCGCGGCGGCGACGGCGACGACATCGTGCTCGGCGGCGCCGGCAACGACTACCTGCAGGGTGGCGAGGGCAATGACACGCTCAGCGGCGGCGACGGCATTGACCGGGCGGCCTTCCTGCTCGTCCCGACCGACGTCCAGGTCGGCGTGACGGTCAACCTGACCCTCCAGGGCGTGGCGCAGAACACCGGCCACGGCATGGATATCCTGACCGGCATCGAGAACGTCTCGGGCACGATCCTCAGCGACACCATCACCGGCGACGGCGGCGCCAACTGGCTGTGGGGCGGTTCCGACGGTTCCGGCGTCACCGGCAACGACACCATCAGCGGCGGCGGCGGCAACGACCTCATCGAGGTCGGGACCGGCAACCACCGTCTGGACGGCGGCACGGGTATCGACACCGTCAGCTTCTACGGCAATTCCACCGACATCACCGCGGCCGGCGTCACCGTCTCCCTGCTCAACCAGAACCGCACGCAGGACACCGAGCAGGGCGTCACCTACCTGGCCGGCTTCGAGAACATCTCGGGCTCGATCCACGCCGACAACCTGACGGGCGATATCAACAACAACACCCTGCTCGGCGACGCGGGGGCGGACAGTCTCTCGGGCGGCGCCGGCAACGACATCCTCTATGGCGACGGCCGGGTGGCTATCAGCACGGTCAACGGGGCGTCTGGGACGATCATCACGATCGAGGACGTGGCCATCGCCGATGCCGATCCGACCCGTTCGGGCGCGGATACGCTGGATGGCGGGCTGGGCGATGACATCCTGTTCGGTTCGGGCGGGAACGACACGCTGATCGGCGGCAGCGGCGCCGACCTGCTGTACGGCGGCGCGGACAACGACTCGCTCGACGGCGGTGGCGGGGATGACCGGCTCGATGGCGGCGCCGGCGCCGACCAGATGGCCGGCGGGAAGGAGAACGATCTCTACATCGTCGACAACGTCGGCGACGTGGTTGTTGAGCTCGTCAACTCGGGCGTCGACACGGTTCAGTCGTCGATCACCTACACGCTCACCGGCGACGTCGAAAACCTGACCCTGATCGGCGCGGGCGACCTCGACGGCACGGGCAACGCC
>CANJYY010000334.1 GCA_947479185.1 Caulobacteraceae bacterium | reverse complement strand
CGTAGGTCTTGGGCTCGCCGCCGAAGGGCGTGAACTCGATCGGGGCGGTCACGAAGTGCGGGAACAGGAAGTACAGGGCGATCGCCGACAGCACGCCGGTGACGATCAGGCCCTGGTACAGGGCGCCCATGATGTTCTGGCTCTTGCCGAGGCGGACGAAGAAGGCCCCGACGATCGAGGTGAAGATGCCGATGGCGCAGACCGCCAGCGGCAGGACCATCATCGAGGACACCAGCGCCGCGTCGCCGCGGAAGAAGATGGCGGCCAGGACCATGGTGGCGACCGTGGTCACCGCATAGGTTTCGAACAGGTCGGCGGCCATGCCGGCGCAGTCGCCGACGTTGTCGCCGACGTTGTCGGCGATGGTGGCCGCGTTGCGGGGGTCATCTTCCGGAATGCCGGCTTCAACCTTGCCGACCATGTCGCCGCCGACGTCGGCGCCCTTGGTGAAGATGCCGCCGCCGAGGCGGGCGAAGATCGAGATCAGCGAGGCGCCGAAGCCCAGGGTGACGAGCGAGTCGATCACCGGACGGCTGGTCGGGTCGAGGCCCATGACGCGCGTCAGCACATAGTAGTAGCCCGCGACGCCCAGCAGGGCGAGGCCGGCCACCAGCATGCCGGTGATGGCGCCGGAGGTGAAGGCGATGCTGAGGCCCTTGCCAAGGCTCTCCGAGGAGGCCTGGGCCGTGCGCACGTTGGCGCGGACCGAGATCAGCATGCCGATGAAGCCGGCGGCGCCCGACAGGATCGCGCCGAGCGCGAAGCCGACCGGCTGTTCCCAGCTCTTGAAGAACCACGCCAGCAAGGCGATCACGACAACGCCGACGAGGGCGATCGTGGTGTACTGGCGGTTCAGGTAGGCTTGCGCGCCTTCCTGGATGGCCGCGGCGATTTCCTGCATCCGCGCGTTGCCGGCGGACTTGCGCAACAGTCCGAGGGTCTGGACAAAGCCGTAAACCACGGCGGCCAGACCAGCGACTATCGCCAGTACGAGAAAGTCGATGCCCATTAGTTTCAAGAGCCCCTATGTTTGACACCGGGGGTTTCCACGCCGCCGTTGGCCAGCGTACGGATCCCCCGATTTCCTTATGAACAGACGCCGACAGACGGCGCCCCCTTTGCGAAAAGACGCCCGTCTTTGCCAAATGCGGGCGGTCTAAGCAACCGCCTGTTCCGTTTGGGGAAACCAGGCCGCCTAGGCGGCGGGCCGCGGCAGGCGGCTGCGCTGCTTCGGGGTCTGCGAAATGAGCGTCACCGAGAGCAGATTCCGCGGCGATGTGATCAGTCCCGCCTCGCGCATCAGGGTCGACTTCATCCGGGCTTCGTCGATGGTCGTGTAGTCCCGCGGATTGGTGAACGGCGTCCGGTGCGCGGCCCGGACCAGGGCGTCGCGGAACCACGGCTCGCGCTCGCGCAGTTTGGGCGCATCGGCCCCCGGCGCCAGGTTGATGCGGATCTGGGCGAACACGTAGTTGATCAGCCGGTTGTTGAGCACGATCGGCAGGGCCACCGGCGACAGGTCGATGTACTGGCCGCCCGACTCTTTCTTGGGCGGCGCACTCGCCGCGGCCGAGCCTGCGGCGAAGACGAACGGAAGGGCGGTGAGGATCTGGCGGCGGCGCATGGCCTGTTGTCGCCACCGCGGGGTGAAAGCCGCGTTAACCGTGCGTCCAGCCGAGGCGATCAAGCGGAACCGGCGCGCCCTTGAACGTCACCGAGACCCCCTGCCCTTCGACAAAGCCGCCGACGACGACGAAGCCGGCGGGCAAATCCGCATCCGGCGACAGGGCGCAGACGATCTCGTAGTCGTCACCGCCGGTCGCCAGTCCGGTCAGGGCGGAGATCGTGTCGGGCTGGCGGCCCAGCCACTCGGCGGCCGCGGCCGAAACTGGCAGCCGGCCCAGATCGATCTCGACGCGGCAGCCGCTGGCCGTGGCGAGATGGCCGGCGTCAGCCAGCAGACCGTCGGAAATGTCCGCCGCGGCGCGGGCGTGGTCGCGCAATACGCCCTTCAGGTCCGTGCGCGGAGTCGGCAGGCGGTAGCGGTCGGCCAGCACCGGACTGTCGATCTCGCCCCGCGCCGCCTTGAGGCCCAGCCAGCCGTCGCCGATCGGGCCCGATACGGCCAGCCGGTCGCCCGGGCGCGCACCCCGCCTCAGCACCGCCCTGCCCTGGGGAACCCAGCCGAGAATCGTTGCTGTCAGGGTCAGCGGCCCGGGCGTCGAGGTCGTGTCGCCGCCGAGCAGCGTCAGACCGAAGATCTCGCCGTCCTCGGCCAGCCCTCTGGCGAACCGCTCGCGGTCGGCCCACGTCGTCCCGGTTGGCCAGGCAGTGGACAGGAAATAGCCGTAGGGCTCAGCGCCCTTGGCCGCGAGGTCGGACAGGTTCACCCGCAGCAGCTTCCGGGCCACCAGGTCGAGCGGATCATCGGGCAGGAAGTGGACCCCGGCGACCAGGGCGTCCTTGGTCACCACCAGGTCGAACCCGGGCCGCGAGGGAATCACCGCGGCGTCGTCGAGCAGATCGAGCGCTTCCGGCGCGCCCCGGGTCAGGGGACGAAGGAGCCGCGCGATCCAGTCGAACTCACCCCCGGGCATCGCGGGCGATGCCGTCGAGGGCGCCGTTGACGAAGCCGGGCTCGGGGCCTTCGAAGAAGGACTTGGTGATCTCGACATACTCGTCGATGGCCACCTCGACCGGCACGTCCGGCCGGCGCATCAGCTCCCAGCCGCCGGCCCGCAGGATGGCCCGCAGGGTCGCGTCGATGCGCTCCAGCCGCCAGCCGGTGGCCAGGCGATGGGTGATGGCCGAATCGATCGCCGCCTGGGCGCCGACCACGCCATGGACCAGTTCGGAGAAGAAGGCCTCGTCGGCCTCGGCCAGGGTCTCGCCCTCGAGGTCGCCGTCGAAGCGGTGATCGACGAACTCCCGCACCACGGCGTCGACGCCGGCCCCGGCCAGTTCCATCTGGTACAGCGCCTGGACGGCGGCCAGACGGGCCACCGTACGGGCGCGTCGCGCCTTGGCGCTGAGGTGGGCCGGCTTGCCCTCGCTTGCCGCGAGCAGGCGGTCATAGGCCTCGCGCAGGCTGGCGGGTTTGCCCTCGACGCTCATCGCGCGTGGCCCAGGCTGCTCTTGATGCTGAGGACTTCGAGGCAGGCGCGCGCCGCGCCGCCGCCCTTGTCGCCTTCGGACACGCGGGCGCGGGCCCAGGCCTGTTCCTCGTCCTCGACGGTCAGGATGCCGTTGCCGATGGCCAGGCCGTTGCGCACGGCCAGGTCCATCAGGCCGCGCGACGACTCGTTGGAGACGATCTCGAAATGCCAGGTCTCGCCGCGGATCACGCAGCCCAGGGCGACGTAGCCATCGTACGGACGGCCGGTCGGCTTGCGGCCGGCTTCCTCGGCGATGGCGATGACGGCGGGAATCTCCAGCGCGCCCGGCACGGTGATCACGTCGTATTCGGCCCCGACCGCCGTGATGGCGTCGGCCGCGCCCCGCAGGAGCTCGTCGGACAGCTCCGAATAGAACCGGCCCTCCACGATGAGGATGCGGACCTTGTCAGCGGACATGCGTTACTCCTTGGGCGTCGCGATGGGCTGGCGCCCGACGATCCTGAGCCCGTAGCCCTCGAGGGCGGCGGGTTTGAACGGACTGGAAGTGAGCAGGACCATTTCCCGCACCCCCAGGTCCAGCAGGATCTGCGCCCCCACT
>CANJYY010000333.1 GCA_947479185.1 Caulobacteraceae bacterium | reverse complement strand
GAGGACATCGTTGCCGAAGGCCACGCCGGCCGTCGGGCCATAGTAGGCGGTCATGTCCTCGATCTGAGTGATCGCGCCCGATCCCCCCTGGACGGAGATCATCTGGACGATCCCGTCGCCGAGCAGGACGTCGTTGCCGTCGCCGCCGTTCAGGGTGTCGGCGCCTTCGGCGCCGGCCAGCACGTTGTTGCCCGCGTCACCGGTCAGGGTATCGTTGAAGGTCGAGCCCGAGAGGTTTTCCACGCCCGTGACGTCGACCGTCGAGGTCCCGTTGACCGTCTGGGCCCCGCCCTGCAGCAGCAGGGACGCCACCACGCCGCCGGTGAAGTCATTGTTGTTGAAGAAGGAGAGCGTGTCGGTCCCGGCGCCGCCGATGACCGTCACCGCGCCCGCGCCCACCTCCAGCAGATCGTTGCCGTCGCGGCCGTCGAGGGTGTCGTTGCCGCCCTGGCCCCAGAGCCAGTTGTCGCCGGCGTTGCCTGACAGGGCATCGCCGAGGGTGGTGCCCGAAACATGCTCGATGTTGAGCAGGGTATCCATGCCGTGGCCGGTGTTCTGGGCCACGGTGATGGCCAGATCGACGGTGGCGCCAACCTGGGCGTCTGTTCCCAGCGAGAGGAAGAAGGCCGCGCGGTCAGAGCCGGCGCCGCCGTCCATCATGTCGTCGCCTTCACCGCCCTGCAGGTAGTCGTTGTCGGCGCCGCCTTGCAGGATGTCGTTGCCGTCTCGCCCGCGCAGGAAGTCCTCGCCGGCGCCGCCGATCAGGGAGTCGGCGCCGCCGTTGCCGATCAGCAGATCGTCGCCGCCAAGGCCGGTCAGGACATTGTCGCCGGTGTTGCCGATCAGGGTGTCGGCGAACTGGCTGCCGATCACATTCTCGATGCTGACGAGCGTGTCGGCGCCATCGGGGCCACTGGACGTTCCGGAACCCAGATTGACGACGACACTGCCCGCCGCGTCCTGGTAGCTGGCCGTATCGAGTCCGGCGCCGCCGTTGAGCGTGTCATTGCCCGTCCCGCCGTTGAGGATGTCGTCGCCGTCACCACCGTCGAGGGTGTCATTGCCCGCGTCGCCGTAGATGGTGTCAGCGCCGTCCTCGCCGAACAGGGTGTCATTGCCGGCGATCCCCGCGTCCTCGACGCCATACTCTGCGCTGGCGTCGCCGTGGATCACATCGTTGCCGCCGCCGCCGCGGATCGTGTCGTCCGCGCCGAAGCCGGTCAGCTCGTTGTCGCCGCCGTCGCCGGTCAGGGTGTCGTTGAAGAAGGTGCCGGTCAGGCCCTCGAAGTTGGTCAGGGTGTCCAGGCCGGCCGAGCCGGTGTTCTGGGCCTGACCCTGCAGCGCCAGACTGACCGTGACCCCGCCGGCCACAGACGACCGGGCGTAGTAGGCGATGTCGGCGCCGCCCCCGCCGTCCAGGGTGTCGTCGCCGGCAAAGCCGCCGATGACGTTGTCGCCGGCGTCTCCGGTAAGGACGTCGTTGAACCGGCTCCCGAACAGGTCCTCGATGCTGACCAGGGTGTCGTAGCCCGCGCCAACAGTGTTTTGCGCGCCGCTGATGGCGAGGCTCACGGTCACCCCGGCGGCGGCGTCCGAATAGAGGGCGTAGTCTTCGCCCGCGCCGCCATCGAGGATGTCGTCGCCGCCCCGGCCCTGCAGGCCATTGTCGCCATTGTCGCCGGTCAGGACGTCATTGTAGGCAGAACCGGAGACCGTCTCCATGTTGCTGAGCGTGTCCTGCTCGCCGCCAGCGGTCACCGTCTGGGCCGCGCCCTGCAGCCGCAGGTCGACCGTCACCCCGGACTGGGAGTCCCCGTAGGAAATGGTGTCAGTGCCGGCGCCGCCGTCGATGACGTCGTTGCCCAGGCCGCCCTGGATGTAGTTGAAGTGGGCGTCGCCGGTGATCGTGTCGGCGAAGGCCGTGCCGATGACATGCTCGATGCCGATCAGCGTGTCGACGCCGCCACCGCCGGTGTTCTGGGCGCCGACCGTGTTGAGGTTCACCGTGATGCCAGAGGCCGTGAACAGATAGGTCACGCTGTCGCCGCCGGCGCCGCCATCGAGAATGTCGTTGCCGCCCGCGATGGAGATCAGCGCATCGTCGCCGAGACCGCCGAACAGGCTCGAGCCGCCCGGGGTGGCGATCAGGGTGTCGTTGAAGCTCGACCCGATCACACCCTCGACGCCGGAGATCGTGTCGGTCCCGCCGCCCTGGGTGTTCTGGGCCGTCGTCATGTTGAGGTTGACGAAGACGCCCGATGTCGCGGACGCGTAGGACACCAGGTCAAAGCCGGCCCCGCCGTCGATGGTGTCGTTGCCAGCCAGGCCGTCGATGGTGTCATCGCCGCCAAGGCCCTGTATGACATCGTCATTGGCCGTGCCGCCGAGGTATTCACCGTTCTCGGTGCCAACAATCGGCGGCGCGACGGTCAGGTTGACCGTCTGGTCAGAGAACCGGGCGAACTCCATGTTGGTCAGGGTGTCGGTCCCCTCCGGACCGCTGACGGTCCAGGTGGTCTCGTCGACGCGGGTCAGGGTGTAGGCCGAGCGCAGGCCAGCGTAGACCGCCGTATCCTCGTCCGCCCCGCCGTCGAGCGTGTCGTTGTCCGCCCCGCCGGTCAGGGTGTCATCACCGCTGCCACCGACCAGTTCGTCGTTTCCGGCGCCGCCGCTCAGCGTGTCGTTGCCGTTGTAGCCTTCCTCGCCGTACTCCGCCGCGACGTCCGCCGACTGGACGATCGGGCCGGAGTCACCAAAGTCACCGGCATTGATGCCAATGGCGCCGTCCCCCCAAAGCTTGTCGGCTCCAGCCCCGCCGTCGAGGGTGTCGTCGCCCTCGCCCCCGGCCAGAATGTTGGCCGCACCGTCGCCGGTCAGGGTGTCGTTGAACACGCCGCCGGACAGGTTTTCAACGTTGTTCAGGGTCATCGACCCGACGCCGGTCTCCTGGGCGGAGCCCTGGGTCGCCAGGGAAGCGGTGACGCCGGTGGAGGCGTTGTCGAAGCGGACGGTGTCGAGGCCCTCGCCGCCGTTCAGGCTGTGATTGCCGTTGCCGACGTCCAACAGGTCATCGCCGCCGCGGCCGTCAAGGACATCGTTACCGCCCTGGCTCTGCAGCCAGTTGCCCCCGGCGTCGCCGCGCAGCGTATCGTTGAAGATGGTCCCGGCGACATGCTCGATGCCGGTCAGGGTATCCATGCCGTGGCCGGTGTTCTGGGCCCCGACGATCTCCAGATCGACGGTGGCTCCGACCTGGGCGGCCGTGGGAACGATCGCGAAGTCGACTGTGTCGAAGCCGTTGCCGCCGTTGTAGGTGTCGTTGCCCACGCTGCCATAGAGGCGGTCGTTGCCGTCTTCCCCGTTGAGCACGTCGTCCCCGGCGCCGCCGATGCCGTAATCGTCGCCACCGCCGGCGTTGATGGTGTCGTTGCCGGCCTGGCCGTAGATGGCGTTTCCGTTGGCGTCGCCGCCGAGGGTGTCATTGAGGTTCGAGCCCGACAGGTATTCGAATCCGACCAGAGTGTCGTTGCCCCAGCCGGTGTTCTGGGCGCTGCCCTGCAGGGCCAGGCTGACGTTAACGCCGATCGTGGCGTCGCCGTAGGTGACGATGTCGAAACCCTCGCCGCCGTCGATCGTGTCGTCGCCGAGACCGCCGGTCAGCTGGTCGTCGCCGCCGTAGCCATACATGACGTCGTTGCCGGAACTGCCAAAGTTG
>CANJYY010000332.1 GCA_947479185.1 Caulobacteraceae bacterium | reverse complement strand
GCTATCGCACCGGCGTCTACTACATGAGCCGCGACTTCAACCTGCCGGTCGTGCCGGTGGCGACCAACCTCGGCCTGTTCTGGGAACAGACCTCGAAGATCAAGCGCCCGGGCGTGGCGACCATCGAGTTCCTCGACCCGATCGAGACGGGCCTCGAGCGCACGCCGTTCCTCGAGCGGCTGGAAACGGTCATCGAGACGCGTAGCCAGGAGCTGATCGCGATGGCGACGGGCGAGCCGGTGAAGCCTTCCGTGCTGGTCCCGACGCCGGATGAAGTGCGCAAATCTCTCCTTCTCCCGGAGGGAGAAGGTGTCGGGCGGAGCCCGACGGATGAGGGCTTACGGTGACGGCCGGCCTACGCCGTAACCCCTCACCCTCCCGTCGCTTCGCGCCGGGCCCCTCCCTCTCCCGCTGGGAGAGGGCGCCTACTGCTCTTCCGCCGCCGGCTGGATGGTCACGCTCTCGCCGCAGCCGCAGGCGTCCGTCTCGTTCGGATTGCGGAACACGAACCGCGAACTGATCCGGCTGACCTCGTAGTCGATCTCGGCGCCGATCAGGAACAGCACGGCCTTGGGTTCGATCAGAATCGTGACGCCGTGATCCTCGACCACCTCGTCCAGCGGATCCGCCGCGTCGGCGTATTCGATGATGTATTCGGAACCGGCGCAGCCACCGTTCTTCACCCCCACGCGCAGCCCGGCGTAGGGCTTGTCGGCCCGGGCCATGATCTCCTTCACGCGATCGGCTGCGGCGTCGGTCAGGGTGACGACCTTGGGGCGCGGCCGGCGGGGCCTGGGTGCGGTGATGTGCGGTTCCATGATCAGAACATGTTCAGTTGCAGCTTGGCCTCGTCGCTCATGCGCGAGGGGTCCCACGGCGGGTCGAAGACGAGGTCGACGGTGCAGGACTTGAAGGCCGGGATTTCCATCACCGCGTCCTCCACCCAGCCCGGCATCTCCCCGGCCACCGGGCAACCCGGGGCGGTCAGGGTCATGTCGATCTTGACCTCGTAGTCGTCCGAAACGTCGACCTTGTAGATCAGGCCCAGCTCGTAGATGTCGACCGGAATCTCCGGATCGAACACGCTCTTGAGCTTCTCCACGAGCTGATCGGTCAGGGCGTCGAGCTCCGCCTGCGGAATGGCGGGGGACGTCTGCGGGGCGATGGGCGCGGTGTCGGTCATGGATCTCAGACGAAAAAGCTGCGGGCCTTGACCAGCGCGTCAACGAACGCGTCGGCCTCATCCAGGGTGTTATATAGGGCGAAGGAAGCGCGGGCGCTCGACGTGACGCCGAAACGGGCCATCAGCGGCTCGGCGCAGTGGGTGCCGGCGCGAACCGCCACCCCCTGCTGGTCGAGGATCTGGGCGATGTCGTGGGCGTGGGCCCCGTCGACGGTGAAGCTGAGGATGGCGCCCTTGTCCGGCGTGGTTCCCAGAATGCGCAGCCAGTTGGCCCCGTCGAGCCGCTCGACCGCCCGGTCGTAAAGCGCACGCTCGTGAGCAGCGATCGCCTCGCGGTCGAGGCCCATCAGCCATTCCAGGGCTGCGCCCAGGGCGATGGCCTCGAGGATCGGCGGGGTGCCGGCCTCGAACCGCATCGGCGCCTCGGCATAGGTGATGCGGTCCTCGGCGACCGTGGCGATCATCTCGCCGCCGGCCTGGTAGGGCGCCAGCGCGGCCAGCCGTTCGGCCTTGCCGTACAGCACGCCGATGCCGGTCGGGCCGTACAGCTTGTGGCCGGTGCAGACGTAGAAGTCGGCGTCCAGCGCCTTGACGTCCACGGCCATGTGCACCGCGCCCTGGCAGCCGTCGACCAGCACCGCCGCGCCCACGGCGTGGGCCGCCTGGACGATGGCCGCGACCGGATTGATCGTGCCCAGCACGTTGGACATCTGCGTCACGGCGACCAGTTTCGTCCGCTCGGTGATGAGGGCCCTGGTCGCCTCCAGATCGAGCGAGCCGTCCTCCAGCACCGGCGCGAACCGCAGCACCACGCCCTTGCGCTCGCGCAACAGATGCCAGGGCACGATGTTGGAGTGGTGCTCCATCTGCGTCAGCAGGATCTCGTCGCCGGCCTTCAGGCCCAGTCCGAACGACGCCGCGACCAGGTTAATCGCCTCGGTCCCGCCCTTGGTGAAGACCACCTCGTCGGTATCGCAGTTCAGGAAGAACGCGACGGTTTTGCGCGCCTTTTCATAGGCTTCCGTCGTTTCGTTGGCGAGCGTGTGCAGGCCGCGATGGACGTTGGCGTAGCTGTGCGACATCGCATGGACCAGCGCGTCGATCACGACCTGAGGCTTCTGCGCCGAGGCGGCGTTGTCGAGATAGACCAGCGGCTTGCCGTTGATCGTGCGCGACAGGATGGGGAACTGGTCGCGGATCGTTTCGGGATCGAACGCACTCACAAGCCTGGCTCCCAAATCCGTGCATCCCGGCGAAGGCCGGGACCCAGGTTTTTTCGGGAACGCTCGGACTTCGGCCCACAAGGCAAAAACGCCTGGGTCCCGGCCTTCGCCGGGATGAGCGGAATAATGGAGGAGCCCGTGCTCATGCCGCCGTCCCCAACTGCGCGCTGACCCAGGCCCGCGCCACATCCCGCGCGCCCTCGTGGTCGATGCGGTCGACCACCTCGCCGACGAACGCCTCGGTCAGCATGGCCCGCGCCACGCTCTCGGGCATGCCGCGCTGGCGGGCATAGAAGATCGCCGCCTCGTCGAGGGCGCCGATGGTGTTGCCGTGCGCGCACTGCACATCGTCGGCGAAGATCAGCAGTTCCGGCTTGGCGTCGACCTCGGCCTTGTCCGACAGGATCAGCGCGTGGTGGCCCATGCGCGCCTCCGTACCGTCGGCGCCCTGCTCGACGACGATGCGGCCCTGGAATACGCCCCGCGCCTGGTCGCGCACGACGCCCTTGGTCAGCTGGGACGTCGTCCCGTCCCGGCCGCTGTGGGTGACGACGGTCGTCAGGTCGGCATGGCGCTGGTCGCGCAGGAGATAGACGCCGTCGAGGCGGACGGAGGCGCCCTGCCCTGGATGCGCGACCTGGGTCTCGATCCGTTGGCGCCGCGCGCCGGAGGTCAGGAGGGTCTGGCTGAAGGATGCGCCCGGCGCGAGCCGGACCGTGGCGGTCGAGACCGTCACGCTCTCCGCGCCGTCGGCCGCAAGGACGATGCGTTCCAGCCGGCCGCCCTCGGCAATCTCGATGTCGAGCGTGATCGCCGACACCGCGCCGTCCGCAAGCGCTTCGTAGCTTTCGAACAGCGTCAGCGTCGCGCCGGCTCGTACAGCGACCAGCACGGTGGTGGCGATCGAGGCGGCATCGGCGGCGACAAAGCGCAGCTGGGCGACCGCGTCCAGCCCCGCCTCAGCCTCGATATGGGTGAAGCCCTCGACGAAGCCGTTGGGCACGAGAAACAGCTCGCCGCCGAGCGCCGCGAACGGCCCGGCCGCGGTCACCTCGGGCTGGCCGGCGACCGGCGGCAGCACGCGCAGTAGCCCGCGCAGATCCGTCCAGCGCCAGTCCTCGTCGCGGCGCGACGGCAGTTGGGTCAGGTCGCCGGAGGCGATGGCGGTGGCGAGGGTCACGCGGCGTCTCCGTGCGTGGTTCGAGACGCTCGGCTGATGCCTCGCTCCTCACCATGACGGGCAAACGTGTTCGTCATCCTGAGGAGCGATCCCTCAGGATCGCGTCTCGAAGGACGCACCCTGTCAAAGCGC
>CANJYY010000331.1 GCA_947479185.1 Caulobacteraceae bacterium | reverse complement strand
GCGCGCGTGAGGAGGCCATCGTCGCCAACGGCCTGCACGGCATCATCGGCGAGGTGGCCCACCGAGCCGCGCCGCAGGTCGTCTGGGATGAAGCCGTCGTCCACCTGGCCAACCGGTTCGACGCCGACTGGGCCGGCGAGAATATCGGCCAGTATCTGCACCAGACCAGCGACATCGACGTCGCCTTCGTGCTCGACTCCGCCAACCGGCCCCGGTTCGCGGCGCTGCATGGCAAGCCGGTGCAGGCGGACCGCTTCGCGGCCTTCTCCACGGTCGCCGCGCCCCTGGTCGCCGGCGTCCGCGCCCGGGAAGCCGAGCGGCAGAGGATCCTGATATCGAACCGCGCCCGGGGCGGCATCCTCGAGCCTGTCCAGGCCAGCAGCTTCGCGCAGGTCGGCGGGCAGATCTATGTCCTGACCGCGACCCTGGTGCAGCCCGATTTCGGCCACGCGGCCTTGACCATCCCCCGGGCGCCGATCGTGATCACGGGCCTGCCCATGGACGACTCGTTCATCGCCATGTTCGGCAAGCGGTTCCTGCTGCAGAAGCTGCACCTGCATCCGCTGGATTCACGGGCGGAGCCCGATCAGGCACACGTTCCGCTGGTCTCGACCTCGGGAGAGTACGTCGCGACGCTGGACTGGCAGCCCCAGACGCCGGGCGCGGCCATGCTCAGCAGGGTCGGCATTCCGGCGGTCACCATCGTCATCCTGCTCAGCCTGGCCGCCCTGTTCCTGTTCCGGCGCGGCACGCGCATGGCCCAGGGTCTGATCGCCAGCGAAGCCCGCGCCACCCACCTGGCCTACTACGACCCTCTGACCGGCCTGGCCAACCGCGCGCGCTTCCTCGAGAGGCTGGACCATGCGCTGGACCGGCTGCGTCGCGCGCCGGACGCGCTGGTGGCCATCCATTGCATCAGCATGGACCGGTTTCGCGAGGTCAACGACCTGCATGGACACGAGGCCGGCGACGAACTGATCCAGCAGGTGGCCCGGCGGCTCGCCGCCCAGTGCCGCTCGACCGAGGTGTTCGCGCGCTTCTCGACCGACCAGTTCGCCATCGTCCATGCCGCCGACCACGCCGGTCAGGCCGCCAACCTGGCCGCGCGCCTGATCGAGGTGATGGCCGAGCCGTTCAGCCTGTCGTTCGGCCGGGTGTTCGTCAGCGCCGCCATCGGCATCGCCCTGGTTCGCGACGGCGACATGGATCCGGGCGAAGCCGTGCGTCAGGCCGACCTGGCCCTCAACCGCGCCACCGAGGACGGCCGCAACCGGTTCAGCTTCTTCGAGATCGAGATGGACGCGGCCGTGAAGAGCCGCCGGGCCATGGAAGCCGACCTGCGCGAGGCGCTGGAGCGCGGCGACCTGACCATGGCCTACCAGCCGCAGGTCAACCGTCGCGGCGTGATCACCGGCGTCGAGGCGCTGATCCGCTGGAACCACCCCGAGCGCGGGGCCGTGTCGCCGGCCTTCTTCGTGCCGATCGCCGAGGAATGCGGCCTGATCGGCGCCCTTGGCCTGTTCACCCTGCGGAGCGCCTTCGCGGACAGCATCCAGTGGGCAGGCCTGAGGGTCGGCATCAATGTCTCGGCCATGCAGCTGCGCGCGCCGGGCTTTGTTCAGGATGTCGCCCGGCTGGCGCGGGAAGCCGGCGTGGACCCGCGCCGGTTCGAGCTGGAAATCACCGAGGGCGTGCTGGTCGGCGACGATCCAGACACCCACGACACCCTGCACCAGTTGCGGAATCTTGGCTTCAGCCTGGCGCTCGACGACTTCGGCACCGGCTATTCCAGCCTCAGCTATCTGCAGCGCTATCCGATCGACAAGATCAAGATCGACCGCTCGTTCATCACCAACCTGGGCGTCGACGCCGACGCCGACGAGGTGGTCACCGCCATCATCAAGCTGGCGCGGGCGCTGAACCTCGGGGTCATCGCCGAAGGCGTCGAGACCGAGGAGCAGCGGGCCTGCCTGACCGCCGCCGGCTGCGGCGACATCCAGGGCTATCTGTTCAGCCGGCCGCTGTCCGCCGACGGCATCGGCGACCTGCTGCAGGCGGCGGCTTCGGCCCCGCGCAAACGCGCGGCCTGATCCGCGCCCGGGGATGAACGGGAGATGACCAGCGCCGTTCAGACTGGGCTCAAGCGCCGCCGCCCATAACGCGTCTCAACAACGGCCGCCGCAGGATCCTCCCAGGGCCCCGCCGTCAAGGAGACTGCCATGAAGAAGATCCTGTCCGCCGCGATCGCCCTGTCGGTCCTGGCCTCGGCCGGCGCCGCCAGCGCCCAGTCCTACGGCGCCTACCAGAACCGCGACGGCTCCTATCAGAGCCAGGGCGGCTACGACCGCCGTGATGACCGCCGCGACGACCGTCGGGACGAGCGACGCGATGAGCGCCGGGACGACCGCTATGACCGTCGCGACGACCGCAGGGACAGCCGCTACGAGCGCCGCGCCGAGCGCCGCTACGACGGCGGCCGCTATTACCAGCCCTACGGCTACCAGCAGCGCCAGTGGCGCCGGGGCGAGCGCCTGCCGTCGCAGTATCGCGGCCGGGCCTACGCCGTGGACTACCGCTACTACCGTCTGCCCCCGCCCCCGCGCGGCTACCAGTACAGCCGGGTCGACAACGACGTCGTCCTGACCGCCATCGCCTCGGGCGTCATCGCCTCGGTGCTGATCGGCATGTTCCAGTAGGTCTCTCCCCCCGGAGATCCCCTGTGACGACGCCCCCGGAGAGCCATCTCCGGGGGCGTTTTCGTCAGTCCTCCAGGCTCAGCAGGGTCGCGTTGCCGCCGGCGGAGGTGGTGTCGGTCGAGACGGTGCGCTCCACCGCGAAGCGGGCCAGGTAGTGCGGGCCGCCGGCCTTGGGGCCGGTGCCGGAGAGACCCTCGCCGCCGAACGGCTGGACGCCGACGACGGCGCCGATCATCGAGCGGTTGACATAGAGGTTGCCGACCTTCGCGGCCGCCCGCACGCGGTCGGCCGTTTCGCCGATGCGGCTGTGCAGCCCCATGGTCAGGCCGTAGCCCGAGGCATTGATGCGGGCCATCAGGTCGTCGAGGCCGCCGGCCTTCCAGGTGACCACATGCAGCACCGGGCCGAACACCTCGCGGGTCAGGTCCTCGACGCGGTCGAGCCGGATCACCGTCGGGGACACGAAGGTCCCGGCCTCAAGCCCGGCGGGCAGCGGCAGCTGGTGGAGGACCTTCGCCCCGTTGGCCGCGATCCAGGCCATCAGGCCGTCACGCGCCTGGGCGTCGATCACCGGGCCAATGTCGGTGTCCGGCCGGCCCGGGTCGCCGATCGTCAAAAGGTCCATCGCGCCCTTCAGCATCTCCAGCACCTTGTCCGCCACATCCTCCTGGACGCAGAGCAGGCGCAGGGCCGAGCAGCGCTGGCCGGCGCTCTGGAAGGCCGAGACGATCACGTCGGCGACCACCTGTTCGGGCAGGGCCGTGGAATCGACGATCATCGCGTTGAGGCCGCCGGTCTCGGCGATCAGCGGCACCAGCGGGCGGCGCTCGTCCTCCAGCAGGGTGCGGGCGATGCGGCGGGCGGTGGCCGTCGAGCCGGTGAAACAGACGCCCATCACGCGCGGGTCGGCGGTCAGGGCCTGGCCGACGTCCGGGCCGCCGGGCGTGAGCGCGATGACGTCGGCCGGCACGCCGGCTTCCAGCAGCAGCTGCACCGCCGCATGGGCGATCAGCGGCGTCTGCGGCGCGGGCTTGGCCACCACGGC
>CANJYY010000330.1 GCA_947479185.1 Caulobacteraceae bacterium | reverse complement strand
CCATTCGATCGACGCCCTGGTCGCCTGTCCCGACATCGAGATCACCGCCGCCTTCGGGCCGCAGCACGGGATGCGCGGCGACCTGCAGGACAACATGATGGAGTCGCCGGACTTCACCGACCCGGTCTACGGCTTCCCCGTCTTCAGCCTGTACGGCGAGACGCGCCGGCCGACCGGGCAGGCGATGGGCACGTTCGACGTGCTGCTGGTCGACATGCAGGACCTGGGCTGCCGCATCTACACCTTCATCACCACGCTGCTGTACGTGCTCGAGGCCGCCGCGGAGCACGGCAAGGAGGTCTGGGTGCTGGACCGGCCCAACCCCGCCGGCCGGCCGGTCGAGGGCCTGACGCTGCTGCCGGGCTGGGAGAGCTTCGTCGGCGCCGGGCCGCTGCCGATGCGCCACGGCCTGACGCTCGGCGAGCTGGGCCAGTGGTTCGTGCGCACGCGCAGCCTCGATGTGGTCTATCGCGTGATCGAAATGGAGGGCTATGATCCCGCCGCCGCGCCCGGTCACGGCTGGCCGCTGGGCGAGCGCAGCTGGATCAACCCCAGCCCCAACGCCCCGAACCTGTCGATGGCCCGGGCCTATGCCGGCACGGTGATGCTGGAGGGGACCAACCTGTCCGAAGGTCGCGGCACCACCCGGCCGCTGGAGCTGTTCGGCGCGCCGGACATCGACGCCCGAAAGGTCATCGCCGAGATGAACGCCCTGGCCCCGCAGTGGCTGAAGGGTTGCCGCCTGCGCGACATCTGGTTCCAGCCGACCTTCCACAAGCATGTCGGCCAGCTGTGCAACGGCGTGCAGATCCACGTCGACGATCCGGCCTACGACCATGCGGCGTTCAAGCCCTGGCGGGTGCAGGCCCTGGCCTTCAAGGCCATCCGCCGGCTGTATCCCGACTACCACCTGTGGCGGGACTTCCCGTACGAGTACGTGTTCGACAAGCTGGCCATCGACGTGATCAACGGCGGGCCCGGCCTGCGCGAATGGGTCGATAATCCCGCCGCCACGCCGGCCGATCTCGACGCCCTAACCACGCCCGACGAGCAGGCCTGGATCGACGAGCGCCGGCCCTACCTGCTCTACTGACCGCCATGACCATGCGCATCGCCCTGCTGAGAGGGGTCAATGTCGGCGGGGCGAAGAAGGTCCCGATGGCCGGGCTGAAGGCGATGGTCGAGGCGCTGGGCTTCACCGGGGTGAAGACCCTGCTGGCCAGCGGCAACGTGGTGTTCGAGGCCGGCGATCGCAGCGACGCGGCGCTTGAGTCCCTGCTGGAAAAGGAAGCCGAGGCGCGGCTGGGGCTGGTGACCCGCTTCATCGTGCGCGGCCCGAAGGCCTGGCGGGCGATGATCGAGGCCAATCCGATGCCGGACGAGGCCGAGCGCGAGCCGTCGCGGTTCCTCGTCAATGTGGCGCGGGAGGCGGTGACGGCGGAGATGCTGGCGATGATCCGCGCGGCGGCCACGCCCGGCGAGCGGGTCGAGGCAGGCGACCGCTGCGTCTACGCCTTCTTTGGTCACGGCGTGGCCGACTCGAAGGCGGCGCTGGTGTTCGGCCGGAAGGGGCTGGGGCTGACGTCCACGGGCCGCAACTGGAACACGGTGCAGAAGATCGCGGCGCTGATCGGGGCGTAGGTGCGTGGTTCGAGACGCTCGCTTGAGGCTCGCTCCTCACCATGACGGGCAATAATGTTCGTCATCCTGAGGAGCGATCCCTCGGGATCGCGTCTCGAAGGACGCACGCAATCGGCCCAGGATGACGGCGGCTCTTACGTCTTTCGGGGATTTCCCGCGTCAGAACGGCCGCGTCACCAGCAGCCCGGCGGCGATCGCGGCCAGCAGGGCGGCGACCGCGAGCACGATTTCCGCCCGGCGGGCCAGCAGGCCGCCTGTTTCCTTCATGACCTTGCGCTGGAACAGGCCCCAGGCGCCGGCCTTGGCGACCAGCAATGCCGCCACCGCGCAGAGGATGCCGACAGTGACCGAGGCCGGCACGGGCTCAGACCTTCTCGGCCCGCGCCCGTTCGATGCCTTCCAGCACCATCTCGCGGGCCTTGGCGGCGTCGCCCCAGCCGTTGATCTTGACCCACTTGCCGGGCTCCAGATCCTTGTAATGCTTGAAGAAATGCTCGATCTGGTCGAGTGTGATCTGCGGCAGGTCGGTGTAGTTCCTGACGCTGTCGTAGCGGGCGGTCAGCTGCGACGAGGGGACAGCGATCAGCTTCTCGTCGATGCCGGCCTGGTCTTCCATCAGGAGCACGCCGACGATGCGGCAACTCATCACCGCGCCGGGCACGATGGCGCGGGTGTTGACCACCATCACGTCGCAGGGATCGCCGTCGCCCGACAGGGTGTGCGGGATGAAGCCGTAGTTCCCCGGATAGCGCATCGACGTATAGAGAAAGCGGTCGACGACCAGCACGCCCGCGTCCTTGTCGAGCTCGTACTTGATCGGCTCGCCGCCGATCGGCACCTCGATGATGACGTTGACGTCTTCGGGCGGATTCGCGCCGATGGCGATGGCGTCCAGGTTCATGACTCTTACTCGGTAATCAGGCGGGATCGGCTTCGAGGCGCTTGTCGAGGTAGGCCCCGACGCGCTTTTCGACTTCAGGCAGGTGCTCGGCCCAGAAGTGGGTCGCGCTATCGACCAGTTCGTAGTCGATGACGATGCCCTTCTGGGTGCGCAGCTTGGAGACTACGCGCTCGACCTCGACCGGCGGCACGACCGTGTCGGCCTGGCCGTGCAGGATCAGGCCCGAGGCCGGGCAGGGGGCGAGGAAGCTGAAGTCGTACATGTTGGTCGGCGGCGAGACGCTGATGAAGCCGTCCGTCTCCGGGCGGCGCATCAGGAGCTGCATGCCGATGTAGGCGCCGAAGCTGTAGCCGGCGACCCAGAACTGGCTGGCCTGCGGGTTGGTCGCCTGCAGCCAGTCGAGCGCCGTGGCCGCGTCGGCCAGCTCGCCGATGCCGGCGTCGAACTCGCCCTGGCTGCGGCCCACGCCTCGGAAGTTGAAGCGCAGCACCGAGAAGCCGCGCTTCATGAACAGGTGATACAGTTGCACCGACACCGGATGGTTCATGTGACCGCCGGCGCGCGGGTGCGGGTGAAGGATCAGGGCGATCGGCGCGTTCGCGCGCTTGCCGGGCGAATACCGTCCCTCGATCCGGCCGGCTGCGCCGGTGAGCACCACTTCAGGCATGCGTTTTTCCCGTCCTGCCGCGCCGTGGAATACTTGACCACTGCGCTTGGTCTTCCTAGATCAGCGACGTCCGCGGTGGTCTTCGACAAGGCCTTGCGGGCGAGGCGCGGCCTTAGCACAGGCCGCGCGCCGGATGCCAGGGAATCTCGCCATGCGCCTGTCCACCAAAGGCCGCTACGCCGTGATGGCCATGACCGACCTCGCCGGACGGCAGGGGACGGACGACCAGGTGCGCGCCGTATCGCTGGCCGACATCGCCGCGCGGCAGCAGATATCCCTGTCCTACCTCGAGCAGCTGTTCGCCCGGCTGCGCCGCAAGGGGTTGGTGAAGAGCGTGCGGGGCCCCGGCGGCGGCTATCGTCTGGCGACCTCGGCCAGCGAGACCAACATCGCCGATATCGTGCTGGCCGTGGACGAGCCCCTGCGCGCGACCCGCTGCAACGCCACGGGCGCCAAGGGCTGTATGGCGGGCGGTGAACGCTGCCTGACCCACGATCTGTGGGAGGAGATGGGCCGGCAGCTGCAGGGCTATCT
>CANJYY010000329.1 GCA_947479185.1 Caulobacteraceae bacterium | reverse complement strand
TGAACCCCTGGTCACCGCTGATCTGTACGACTGGGACAAGGTGACCGCGTTGCTCGCGGCCCAGGCCCCCTGGTGGGAACCGGGATCGGCGCCGGGCTACCACGCCATCACCCAAGGCTACCTCGTCGGAGAGGTGGTGCGGCGAATCACGGGCAAGTCGCTAGGCACGGTGTTCCGCGAGGAGATCGCCGAGCCGCTGGACGCAGACTTCCATATCGGACTGGCGGCGGAACATGACCACCGGGTCGCTGACCTGATTCCGCCGGAAGGCCCGCCCCTGTTTGACGCCTTTCCCAACGACCTGATGCGGCGGACCTTCACAAATCCGGTCAACGATCCGCTGCAGACGCGCACGCGGGCCTGGCGTGGCGCCGAAATCCCCGCGGCGGGCGGTACCGGCAACGCCCGCTCGGTCGCGGAAATCCATGTTCTGCTGGCCAACGGCGGCGTAGCAAAGGGGCGCCGGATCCTCTCAGAGGCCGGCTGCCGCAAGGCGCTCGAGGTTCAGATCGAGGGAGATGATCCCATTCTCGGCAGGCCGGTGAGGCAGGGCATGGGCTTCGGCCTTCCAGGGGAGATGCTGCCCCTTCCGAACCCCAACACCCTGTTCTGGGGCGGCTACGGCGGCTCCCTGATCCTGATCGATATGGATGCCCGCGCGACCTACGCCTTCGTCATGAACCGGATGCAGCGGACGACCATGGGTGACGCCAGATCCATGGCGATGGTCCGCGCCATGTGGTCGGCGATGGCCGCCTGACATGGTTGCCTCAGATGCCGTCGCCGCTCTCTCTGACGCCGGCCTCGACCGGGCCCGCGCCTACGCCGCGCGGCATGACGGGCTGAGTCTGCTCATCCTCCACGATGGCGGCGTTGTTCTGGAGAACCATCCGGAGGGCGGCGTCGATGACGCCCACCCCTTGCACTCCGGGACAAAGAGCTTCTTCGGCGTCCTGGCCGCCGCCGCCGTCCAGGACGGACTTCTCACGCTCGACGAGCGGGTCTCCGAAACCCTCACGGAATGGCGAAACGACCCGTACAAGGTCGACGCGACCATCCGCCAATTGCTGACCCTCACGGCCGGCCTACCCAGCCAGATCGGGGTGATCCCGACCTATGCCGACGCCGTCGCGATGCCCTTCAGCGCCGCGCCCGGCGAGCAGTTCCAGTATGGACCGGCCCCGTTCCAGGTGTTCGGCGAGGTCCTGCGACGCAAGCTCTGCGACGCCGGCCGGCCGGCTGACCCGCTGGCCTACCTCCACGACCGCATTCTCGATCCGATCGGGCTGCGCTACGCGGACTGGGCTCGCGGCGCGGACGGTCTGCCCAGACTGCCCGCCGGCGCGGTCATGAGCGCCCGTGAATGGGCGCGGTTTGGTGAACTCGTCCGGGCCGGCGGCATGGTAGATGGCGCGCCGGTAGTCGACGAGCAGGCCTTCAAGGCGATGTTTCAGGGCAGCGGCGTCAACCCGGCCTATGGCCTGACCTGGTGGCTGCCGCGCCCCACCCCGGCCGCCGACGCCGTAACCCGCCTCAATGACGCATCCCGGCACGCGGACGCGCTGCCCGCCGATCTCGTGATGGCCAACGGCGCCGGCCATCAGATGCTCTACGTCGTTCCGTCGCTGAAGCTGACCATCGTGCGGCAGGCGCGGCTGGACATCGTCAAGGTCATGCGCGAGGCCGGCCCCGATGGCCCCGGACCGGACGACTGGTCGGACTTCGCCTTCCTCTCAACCCTGCTCGGCCCCCCTAAGGACACACCCCGATGACCGACAAGCCGCTGCCCTCGATGGTCGAGTTGACGCCGTTCAATCCGGTCTACCAGGCCAATCCGCATGAGGTGCTGGACGACCTTCGCGAGCGGTGTCCGGCCCATCGTGACCCGACCTCCGGCAGCCTGATCCTGACCCGCTACGCCGATGTGCGCGGGGTGGTGAACAACCGCGACCTTTGGCGCGATCCGATTCGGGCGGAGGAGGGGGCGATCATGCAGCGCCGTTTCCTGGCCGCCGCGCCCGAGGGCGTGCCACGCACCCATGTCGCCAGCATCCTGACCCTGGACGACCCCGACCACGGCCGTATCCGCCAGCCGCTGGCCCAGGCGCTCTACGCCCGGGTGGCGCGGTTCCGGCCGGCGGTCGAACAGCTGGTGGATGCGACGCTCGACGCCCTCGAGGGCGAGACCGAATTCGACCTGATGGACCGCTACTGCGTGCTGATCCCCATCGAGGCCATCGCCTGCATCCTGGGCGTCGACCAGAGCCGGCTGGCGGAATTCCGCAGCTGGTCCGAGGGCGTGATCCAGGCGCTCAATCCGTTCCGCAACGCCGAGCAGACAGCGGTGATGGAGACCTCGGCCGCAGCCCTGAACGCCTATTTCACCGAGCTTATGGCCCTGCGTCGCAAGGCGCCTCAGGACGATCTGATCAGCGACATGGTCACCCTGCAGGCCGAAGGCGCGGAGCTGGATGACGAGGAGATGCGCCTCAACCTCCAGGCCCTGCTGGTCGGCGGCAACCTGACCACCACCGACCTGATCGGCAACACGGTGCGCAACCTGCTGCTCAATCCCTCCGAACTGGCCAAGCTCAAGGCGGACCCGGGCATCATCAACGCGGTGGTCGAGGAGGCCCTGCGTTTTGAGCCGCCGATCGACGTCACGAGCCGGATCAGCTCCTCGGAGATGGAGATCGGCGGCTGTCCGATGCGCCAGGGCCAGGTGATGACCGTCTCGCTGCGGGCGGCCAACCACGACCCCGAGGTCTATGACGATCCGCACCGCTTCGATGTCAGCCGCAAGCACAGGCCGCATGTGGCCTTCGGCGGCGGCGCCCATATCTGCATCGGCGCCCCGCTGGCCCGGCTGGAGACGGCGGTCGCCCTGGTGAAGCTGTTCGAGCGGTTCCCGGACCTGAAGCTGGCCGACCCGGACGCCGCCCCGACCTGGCGGACCCTGCCGTTCTTTCGGGGGATGGAGACTCTGCGGGTCGTCGTCTGACCCGCGGAAGCCCCCAGACCAGCTACGCGATCTTCAGCCGTACGAAGGCCATGCCGCCGCCGGGGTCGCCATAGCTGGCGGAGAGAGGCGAGGGGATGTCGAAGCCGTTGATCAGAACGCCGACGCCCAGCTTGATGTCGTCGCTCAGCCGCCCGTCGTGGATCGCGCCGATCGAGACCTTGCGCACGGTGTAGACCGAGGGCGGTGCCAGCTCGGCCTGGTCGACCTGTTCGGCGCGGGCGAAGACCGCCCAGCTGTCGTTGAACTGAACCGAGCCTTCGAACAGCCAGGCTGTCCAGGGTCTCGCCATGGCAGTGTCAGCCCAAACTTTAGTCGGCTGGTAAGGCGGTCCACGCCAGCTTCGCTTTCAATGTCCGCAACGGGTCGATTTTCACCGTTAGGGTCACGCCGGACAGCGGACGTTCGAGCAGCCCGCCCGAAAGCGGACCCGGCCAAGGGGCAGGAGGGGTCGGAAGCGGATGTCTCTGCAGGGTTCGCCGTCTATCAGCTGCAAGGCGAAGCCAGCCCCGAATCTTTGGGTACACCCTAGCGTCAGCCCGGCCGGGTGAGTGCCTAGGGCTGACATACGGGTTGTCTGGGACTTTCGTCAGTCGGTGGCGGCCGGGTTAGCCTTAATGTCAGCGCCCTGCGCCAGCCGCTTCAGCTCTCTGTGCACAGTCGTCGGCGTCACGCCGATCTTCCTGGCTATGGCAGTCGGCCCCAGCCCTTCGGCCCTAAGCGCG
>CANJYY010000328.1 GCA_947479185.1 Caulobacteraceae bacterium | reverse complement strand
TAGACGACCTTGATGCCGGTCTCCTTGGTGAACTCGTCCAGCAGCGCCGGGTCGATGTAGTCCGACCAGTTGTAGATGCGCAGGGTCTGGGGCTTGTCGGCCCCGCCGCCGCCGCAGGCGGCCAGGGCCAGGGCGGCGGCCCCCAGAACGACCGCGGTCCAGCGCCGTGTCATGCTCGTCATTCCAGACATCCCCGCGTCTCCCCCGAAGGCTGAAAATCGTTATAGGGCCTTGGACGGCGGACGAAAGCCCTTACCCCGCGCGGCGCGTGGCGCGCGGCAAACTTCCCATTCCCGGACGCGGCGGCTATAGCCCGCGCCATGGCCCGCATCCTCATCACCTCCGCCCTGCCGTACATCAACGGGATCAAGCATCTCGGCAATCTGGCCGGCTCGATGCTGCCGGCCGATGTGTTCGCGCGTTTCCAGCGGGCCCGGGGAGCCGAGACCCTCTACATCTGCGCCACCGACGAACACGGCACGCCGGCCGAGCTGGCCGCCGCCGCCGCGGGCCAGGACGTGGCGACCTACTGCGCCGAGCAGCACGAGCTGCAGAAGGCCATCGGCGACCGCTTCGGCCTCAGCTGGGACTGGTTCGGCCGCAGCTCGAACGCGCCCAACCACCGTCTGACGCA
Organism: Caulobacteraceae bacterium; assembly: GCA_947479185.1. GTDB lineage: Bacteria > Pseudomonadota > Alphaproteobacteria > Caulobacterales > Caulobacteraceae > Caulobacter. The sequence goes on along the minus strand of CANJYY010000328.1, from coordinate 3,115 downwards.
GCATTTTTGCGAGGCGCTGGAGAAGAACGGTCTGATCGAGGAGCGGACCGACAAGATGGTCTATTCGGTCGACGACAAGCGCTTCCTGCCGGACCGCTACGTCGAGGGGACCTGCCCGCGCTGCGGCTTCGACAAGGCGCGCGGCGACCAGTGCGACAACTGTGGCGAGCTGCTCGACCCGGTCGACCTGATCGAGCCCTATTCGGTGATCAGCGGCTCGCGCAACATCGAGGTGCGCGACACCCGCCACCTCTATCTGCTGCAGACGAAGATCGAGGGAAAGATCCGCGCCTGGGTCGACTCGAAGGCCGAGGGCTGGCCGGCCCTGACGCGCGGCATCGCCTACAAGCACCTCGACGAGGGGCTGATCGACCGCGGCATCACCCGCGACCTCGCCTGGGGCATCCCGGTGGTCAAGGACGGCGCGCCTCGGCCGGGCTTCGAGACCAAGGTGTTCTACGTCTGGTTCGACGCGCCGATCGAATACATCGGCGCGACCGTTGAATGGTCCGAGGCGACCGGCGCGGAGTGGAAGCGCTGGTGGCGGACCGACGAGGGCGCGACCGACGTCGAGTACGTCCAGTTCATGGGCAAGGACAACGTCGCCTTCCACACGGTCAGTTTCCCGGCGACGATCATCGGCTCGGGCGAGCCGTGGAAACAGGTCGACCGGCTGAAGGCCTTCAACTGGCTTAACTGGTACGGCGGCAAGTTCTCCACCAGCGGCAAGCGCGGCGTGTTCATGGACGCAGCCCTCGAACTGCTGCCGGCCGACCTGTGGCGCTGGTACCTGACGGCCAACGCGCCGGAAGGCTCCGACACGGCCTTCACCTGGGAGCAGTTCCAGTCGGCGGCGAACAAGGACCTGGCCGATGTGCTGGGCAACTTCATCAACCGCATCGTCCGCTTCAACGAGAGCAAGTTCGGCCCGGTGGTCCCCGCCGGCGGCGAGCCCGGCCCGCGCGAGCAGCAGCTCTATGCCGACGTGGCCGCCCAGCTGGCCGTGCTGACCACCGAGCTCGAGGCCATCGAGGTGCGCAAGGCGGCCCAGGCGGTCCGCGCCCTGTGGGTGCTGGGCAACGAGTACCTGCAGGAAGCGGCGCCCTGGACGGCGTTCAAGACCGACGTCGACCGCGCCGCCGTGGTCACCCGCACGGCCCTCAACCTCGCCGCCCTTTACGGCCGGGTCAGCGCGCCCTTCATCCCGTTCGCGGCCGAGGGCATCTGCAAGGCGTTCGGCGAGGCCTGGCCGCCGGCCTGGCCGGGAACGGACATCGCCGCCGAACTGTCGCGGCTGGAGCCGGGCAGGGCGGTCGCCGCGCCGGACGTGCTGTTCCCCAAGATTCTCGACGAGCAGATCGTCGAATGGACCGAGCGGTTCGGCGGGGCGGAAGCGGGCTGACGCCGGCCCTGGCCTAATGCTTCTCGAACTTCGCCGTCTCTTCGGGGGTGATGTCGAGGAACCCGGGCATCACGGCGTTGTACTGCTCGACCCGGTGAAGATCGACGAACACCTGGCGCGTGCCCTCCCAGACCATGTGCAGGGCGACGTAGAGCACGATGAACAGGCCGATGTAGCCGATCCAGCGGAAGCGGTGCAGCAGCTTGGCGATCCAGCTGGCCGCCACGCCCATCAGGCCGATCGACAGCAGCAGGCCGAACACCAGCACGCCCGGATGTTCGCGCGCGGCGCCGGCCACGGCCAGCACGTTGTCGAGCGACATCGAGACGTCGGCGATGAGGATCTGCAGGAAGGCGGCGCGGAACGATTTGGCCGGCTTGACCTTCGGCTCGGTATTCGGGTCGTCGTCGAGGGCCGCCGCGGCGTTGGCCTCGTCCTCGGCGGCCTGGTCGTGCAGCTCGCGCCACATCTTCCAGCAGACCCACAGCAGCAGCACGCCGCCGGCCAGCAGCAGGCCGATGATGGCCAGGAGCTGGACGGTGATCAGGGCGAAGCCGATGCGCAGCGCCACGGCCGCGACCAGGCCCCACAGGATGGCCTTCTTGCGGTCCTCGGGGCGCAGCCCGCCGGCGGCCAGGCCCACGGCCACGGCGTTGTCGCCGGCCAGCACCAGGTCGATCATCAGAACCTGGAGGAGGGCGGCGCCGGCGCCTGCCAGTTCGGGGCCAATCAGACTTTCAAACATGCGCGCCTCAATGCGTCAGCCGCCGACGCCTTGCAAGGCGCCGACGGCTGAAAGGACCGGATTGCCGCAACGCCTAGTGGTGGGCGTGGGCGGGTTCCTTGTGGTGCTCGTCATGGCCGTGGCCGTGGCCGTGATCGTCGTGTCCGTGACCATGGTCGTCGGCCTTGTGGCCGTGGTCGTCATGACCGTGCCCATGGTCGTCGTGCCCGGCGTTGGAGATGTGCTGGGCCGGGCCGTGGCCGTGGTCGTCATGGCCGTGTCCGTGGCCGTGGTCGTCATGACCGTCGCCGTGACCCTCGCCATGGCCGTGATCATCGTGGCCGGCATGGTCGTCGTGACCGTGCGAGGTCAGGGCGGTGTGGTGGCCGCCGTGGCCGTGGTCGTCATGACCGTGGGCCGGCGCCTCATGGCCGTGGCCGTGATCGTCGTGCCCGTGGCCATGGTCGTCAGCCTTGTGGCCGTGGTCATCATGTCCATGACCGTGGTCGTCGTGGCCGTGCGAGGTGCTGGCGACGGGATGGGCGCCGTGGCCGTGCCCATGATCGTCATGCCCATGGCCGGCGGCGTGGTCGTCATGGCCGTGGCCGTGACCGTCGGCCTTGTGGCCGTGATCGTCGTGTCCGTGACCGTGGTCGTCGTGACCATGGGCGTCGTGCGAGGTGTGGTGGGCGCCGTGGCCGTGGTCGTCATGACCGGCGGCGTGGTCGTCATGACCCTTCCCGTGGTCGTCATGGCCGTGACCATGGTCATCGTGGCCGTGTCCGTGACCGTGGTCGTCGTGACCATGGCCGTGGTCGTCATGGCCATGCGAGGCTAGGGCGTAGCCGCCCGCGGCGCCGGCGGCGGCGGCGACCATCGGGTTCACATAACCCTGGCTGGCGGCGGTCACCGGCTGGACATCATGCTCCTGCTCATTGACGCCGTAGTCCTTCATGGTGCGGAACTTGCGGCGGCGCTCGGCGCGGTCG
>CANJYY010000327.1 GCA_947479185.1 Caulobacteraceae bacterium | reverse complement strand
TGCGCGCGCCGTCGCCGGCGATCCAGATGGCGACCAGCAGCGCAAGAGTCGCGATGACCAGCACCATGATGCGCAGCGCCGCGAGATAGATGGTCTCGAGGCGATCGGCGGTTGTGAACAGCCACGTCAGCTTCTCGGTCTTGTCAGTCATTTTCCCCACCCCTGAGTTCATTGGTACCTGAAGCGTCGCCCTGCCTATGGGCGCTTGATCAATGGTCGCGAGTCCCCGCTCGACACCCTCGCCTTTCAGACCGGGCGACCCAGCAGGACTCGCATAAGTCTCGCAAGATATTGAGTTATATAATAAACACCATAAGCCAAGCGCGGCCTGACTCCCGAACTGACCCCCTACCCCGCATTTGCCCATGAAAACAGTTGGCGCTTTGCGGGGCATTTGCGGGCCTAGGATCAGCCCTGAACAGCCGCATCGGGCTGGCCGGTCATCGGTGCATTGATCCCGGCGAGGCAAAGGCCGGAGCCGCGATAGACGCCCCACGTCGCGGCTTCGCACAGGGTTGGCCGGATCAAGGACGCCATGGAGGATGAAGTGGAGCGCGTCGGGCCTGGCCTCAAGCCGGGGGCGGCGATCTCCGTCCCATGCGAAGGGCGGCAGGAGCCATCGACATGGCCATGAGAGCCCGGCCCGCATAGCCAAGCTCGGCTAGCATTCGATCAACCCCTCTCCGCCTACAATACCCACCCTCCATCGCCGACGCCCGCGCTCAGGTCGCCTGTAGTGCCGGTCTGGTTGCCGTTCATGATCAACTGATAGTCGGCGCGCCCGTCGCCATCCACATCCAGCGCCAGGGTCGTGGTGTTGGCAGAGGCGCTGTAGGCGAGGATCGCCTGGCCGGCGACGCGTGTGAACGCGCCGACAAAGGTGAAGGCCTGGTCGCCCGCGGTGACGCTGTTCGCATCGATGCCGGAGAGGTCGATGCGGTCTCCTGCAGCGAAGTCCAGATCAAGGAGGGTGTCGAGATCCTTGGCCTGCGCCAGGGTGGACAGTCCGACCGAGGCCTGGCTGATGACGAAGCTGTCCGCGCCGGACCCGCCGGTCATCTTGTCATTGCCGGCCCCGCCGATGAGGGTGTCGTTGTCTGCTCCGCCATCGAGCGTGTCGGACCCAGCGCCGCCATCGAGACTGTCTGCTCCAGCTTCGCCGAACAGCCTGTCGTTGTCCGCGCCGCCCAAGGCCACGTCGTCGCCTGCGCCGCCGTAGACGATGTCGTTCCCGGCGTCACCGGAGATCAGATCCACACCGTTGCCGCCGAACAGGCTGTCACCGCCCGCGCCGCCGATGATCGTGTCGTCACCGGCTTCTCCCCGAAGCGTGTCATTGCCGCCCGCGCCGTCGATGATGTTGGCCGCACCGTTGCCGCTGATGATGTTCTCGAGATCGTTGCCCGCGCCATTGATGGCGGCCGCGCCCAGAAGGGTGAGCTTTTCGACATTGGCGCCCAGGACCCAGGACAGGGTGGACAGAACCGTGTCCGTCCCGCCGTTGATCGCCTCGATGACCTGGTCCCCCGCGTTGTCGACGCGGTAGCTGTCCTGACCGGCCCCACCGGTCATCACATCCGCGCCGGTTCCACCATCGAGGCTGTCGTCGCTGGCCCCGCCCAGCAGCGTATCCGCGCCCGCGCCGCCGAAGAGCACATCATTACCGATGCCGCCGTCGAGGGTGTCGTTCCCGTCGCCGCCTTCGAGCGTGTCCGCCCCCGCCATGCCCAGCAGGGTGTCGTTGCCTGCTGCGCCATAGAGCTTGTTGGCCATAGCGTTGCCGGTCAGGGTTCCGCCCGCGGCATTGGTCAGCCGCAGTTCCTCGACCTCGGTCGTCGCGCCCAGGGTGAAATTCACGCTGGTCCAGACACGGTCCGTGCCGCCGCCGGCCAGTTCCGTGACCGTGTCGCCGACCGTATCGACATAATAGGTGTCGTTGCCCGCGCCGCCGTTCATCGCGTCGATACCGGCCTGCCCGTCAAGAATGTCTGCGCCCGCGCCGCCGATCAGCGTGTCATTGCCACCGCCGCCGTAGAGGCGATCATCGCCATCGCCGCCATTCAGAGTGTTGGCCAGACCGTCGCCAGTCAGGGTGTCGCCGAACGCCGAACCCAGCAGGTTCTCGATCCCGGTCAGGATGTCCGTGCCGGCGCCCAACGTATTTTGCGCCAGGGCGATGGCGAGGCTGACTGTCACTGCGGAGGTCGCGTCGTCATAGGCCGCCGTGTCGAGGCCCGCGCCGCCAATCAGACTATCGTTGCCAAGGCCTCCGCGAAGGAGGTCGTTGCTGGTCCCGCCGTCGAGCCGGTCATCGCCGGCCCCGCCCCTCAGGTCATTTTCCTGATTGTTGCCCGTCAGGGTGTCCGCGTAGTCCGACCCGACGAGGTTTTCGATGCCCGTGAGGCGATCGAGTCCTGCGCCGCCGGTGTTCTGGCTGGTCGTGAGAAGAAGCGAGACCGTCACCGCCGACTGCGCGCTGGCGTAGCTGGCTGTGTCCGCGCCAGTCCCGCCGTCGAGCAGATCATTGCCGAGGCCACCGTGCAGAGTGTCGTTTCCGGCGCCACCGTTGAGGACGTCGTTGCCGTTGTAGTCGGTGGCGTTGGCGTAGAGGACAGCGAAATCGTCCGACTGGGTGATCGGGCCTGACCCGCCCCGCAGGGTGAACATCGTGACCCCGCCATCGCCAAGCAGGACGTCATCGCCGTCGCCACCGTTCAGCGTGTCGGCGCCTGCCCCGCCGCCGAGCACATTGGCGCCGGCGTCGCCCGTAAGCATGTCGTCAAAGGCACTGCCGGAAAGGTTTTCGATGCCCGAGGCGTTGACCGTCGAGGTCCCGTTGGTCGTCTGGGCCGCGCCCTGCAGCAGCAGGGAGGCGACCACGCCGCTGAGGTCGCTGTTGAGGAACGACAGGGTGTCGGTCCCGTTGCCGCCGATGACCGTGGCCTGGCCAGCACCGATTTCCAACAGGTCATTACCGTCACGGCCGTTCAGCGTGTCGTCGCCGGAAGACATGAGCCAGTTGTTTCCCGCGTTGCCCGACAGGGTGTCGGCGAACGCCGTGCCCGAGACGTGCTCGATGCCGATGAACGTATCCATCCCATGGCCGGTGTTCTGCGGCCCGACAATCTCCAGATCGACGGTCGCGCCGGTCTGGGCGTCGGTCGGCAGAGACCCGAACATGCTGACGCGGTCAAAGCCGTCGCCGCCGTCCATGACGTCGTCGCCCTCGCCGCCGTTCAGGTAGTCGCTGTCGTCGCCGCCTTGCAGGACGTCGTTACCGTCTCTCCCGAAAAGAGTGTCTACACCTGCACCGCCGACCAGGCCATTGTCGCCATTGTCGCCCGTCAGGCCGTCGGAGAACGCGCTGCCGATCACGTTTTCAATGCTGATCAGCGTGTCGCTACCGCCGGCTGCGCCGACGGACGTTCCGGAGCTCAGATCAACGAAGACCCTGCCCGTCGCGTCCCGGTAGCTGGCCGTGTCATTGCCTGCGCCGCCGTCGAGCGTGTCGTCGCCCGCCCCGCCGTTCAGGGTGTCGTCGCCGCCATTGCCGGCCAGGTAATTGTCGCTGTTGTCGCCCGTCAGGGTGTCCGAGAACTCACTGCCGTTAATGTTCTCGATGCCGATCAGGGTGTCGTTGCCGTCAGCGCCGCTGGACGTTCCGGAACCCAGATTGACGACGACACTGCCCGTCGCGACCCCATAGCGAGCCCAATCGATGCCGTCACCGCCGTCGATCGTGTCGTTGCCAACAC
>CANJYY010000326.1 GCA_947479185.1 Caulobacteraceae bacterium | reverse complement strand
CGAAATGGACGCCGGGGACGAACTTCTGCGCCAGCCACAGCCCGGCCATGCCGAACAGGGTGCGCAGGACAAGCCGGACGAGCAGCATGGTTGGAGTCTCCGCTTCGGACGCGCCGAGCCTAGCCCCGCTGGCCCGCCGCCTCCAGCCTGATTACGAGGCCACCGGATCGTTGGCCGGCAGGCAGGTCTGGACCGGCACGGCATAGAGATTGGCCATGAACTCCAGCGACGCCCGCTCGATGAGGGTGCGTACGCCCAGCTGCAGGGGCTCCATCTCGCCGCGGCCGGCGGAGATGTCGATGATGTTCGAGCCGAGGAAGCTGAACGCGCCGCCGCCGACCTCGCGACCGATGATCTGCTTCTGGTAGCTGATGACGTCGACGATGCGCATGGTGCGGGTGTCGATCAGGCGCAGGTCGATGCCGATATTCATCACATAGGTCTTGCCGCTGACCACGCCCTTGGCCGAGGTCGTGCTCGACCCGCCGACCGAGGCCTCGAGGCTGCCCGAGCGGATGTTGTAGTTCAGCTCGGTGATGCCGCCGGCGATGACATAGTCGGATCCGGCGTACTGGCCGACCGAGATGGGCCGATAGCCGCCGGCGGCCTGGCCGGTGTCCGACAGCAGCTTGTTGTTGGCGTAGCGCAGCTCCTGCTCGGGCACGGAGGTGTCGACCCGCTCGACCATGTCCGCCCCGGCCTTGGCCAGGGCCGTGATGGCCATCAGGGAGCCGCCCTGGGTCAGGCGCGGACCGGCCAGGCCGTCCTCCTGCTTGCCGGTGTAGTCGGCGATGCGGCCCACGGCGATGGTCGGCGAGCGCCGGCCGGCGTTGCGCGCGGCCATGGCCAGGCAGACGAGGCCCGGCGAATAGGGCGTGGCGTTGGCCGTGGCCGGGGCCGAACCGATCGGCCGGGCGTAGTAGCCGGCGGTGTCGACCTTGGGCGGGGTGGAGGCGCAGGCGGTCAGGCCGGCGGCGGCGAGAAGGGTCGCGAGCGTGCGGACGAGGGCGCGGGTCATCAGTGATCCTTCTGGCTGGCGGAGCCGGCCGTGGCGGTGACAGCGAGAGCGACCCGGAGCTTGGTCGGGTCCTGACAGAGGAAGGGGCGCCCGTCCGGGGTCTCGCGGACGCCCCCGTTTCGCTGGCTAGAAGCCCTTGACGGTCAGGGTGTTGCCGATGGCCGCCGAGGTGGCCGAGACGGCGCCGGAGACGTTGCCGACCGACAGGTTGGCCACCGCGTTGACGGCCGCGCCGTTGCCCTGGAAGGAGCCAGCGTAACCGAAGTCGCCATTGATGGTCATCGAGTTGCTGATGGCCGCGGCGGTCGCGCTGACGTCGTCGCCCACGCCGTTGATCCGGGCGCTGAGGGTCGCGGTGGGGTCGTAGTCCGCGAGCTGGGTGTTGCTGATCGAGCCAGCGTAGGTGACGTTGATCGTGCCGCTGTTGGCGATGGCGGCAGCGGTCGCGTCGACCTTGCCGTCGATGTCGCTCAGCGTGCCGTTCAGCTGGGCCACGGCGTCGCCGCGGAAGACCTGGTTGTTCTTGACGTAGCCGGCCTGGCCGCCGTCGATGGTCACCGTATTGCCGATGGCCGCCGAAGTCAGCGACACCGCGTCCTGAACATGTTCGACGGTCGCGTTGAGCGTCGACTTGATGTTGGCGCTGTTGTTCTGGCTGGTGGACACGTTGCTTTCAGCAGCCTGAGCGGCGCCGGAAACAAAGAGGGCCGCGACAGCGGCGAAATACACGATTTTCTTCATTTGAGTTCTCCATTTCGCCGGTCATTCGACAAGAGAACATCAGCAACGCCTGTGCCATGCCGTTTAATATTCGGGTAGCGTTAATCAGCCCAAGTCTCTGAATCGGCAAGTTAACATCCCGGAAATCACGCCGAGCCCGTCGCGGTGCTCTTCGGTTGAATCCGGCGGGCGCAATTCCCCCGATGGGCGAGTTGCTTGTCGGCCCATGGTTTACGGCCGGGGCGATCCGGCCGGGCCGGGGGCGGTTCGATCCCGGGACGAGGTGTCAGGTTGGCTCGGTCTGGCACGGCGGCCTGTCCCGCGCCGGTACAGCCGGCCGGAGTCAGGCGCTTGCCGTCCTTCAGTCCGGCTCACCGGCACAGATGGTCGTCGCCAGTGAAGCGGCGCGCGCCGAACGGGCCTTCCGTCTCCTGCTCGCCCAGGATCATGACGATCGGCTGGTCCTTGATGCGTGATCGTTTCATTCGCCCGTCCATGCCCTGGAGCGGACTCTGGCGGTCTCTGGAGGCGTCCCCCGGGGCGCCGGTTCAATCCCGGTCGTGTCCACGCATCCTTCGCCCTTCGCCCTGTGGGCTTCGGGTGCAGAGCCCGGTTCTCGAGATTCTCCGCGGAATGTCCTTCGCACGCCGGGTGATGACGGGCTTGTCGCGCCCGGCCTCTACTTGCCCTCGAACCGCGCCGGCCGCTTCTCGCGGAACGCGGCGATGCCCTCGCGCACGTCGGCGCTGGGGTTGGTGATCATTACCGCGTGCTGGGCGTCGATCATCGAGTCTTCCAGGCTGATCTGCCCGGCGCGGAGCATCATGGTCTTGCTGAGGCGCACGGCCAGCGGCGCGCGGGTCGCCAGGGCTTCGGCCATCTCCAGCGTGCGGGCCTCCAGCGCGTCGTCGGCCACGACCTCGGTCACCAGACCCAGCCCGGCGGCCGTCGGTGCGTCATAGACCTCGCCCAGCAGGGTCATCTTCAGCGCGCGGTCCAGGCCCATCAGCCTCGGGAACAGCCAGGCGCCGCCCTCGTCCGGCAGCAGGCCGACCCGGCCCGAGGTGTCGCCGAGCTTCGCGCTCTCCCCCGCCAGCCGGAAATCGCAGGCGCAGGCCAGGGCCAGGCCGCCGGCCACGGCATAGCCGCGGATCATGGCGATCGACGGCTTGTCCAGCCGGCGCAGCATCAGCACCACCGCCTGCATGCCCTCGCGCATCTCGCGGCCGTGGCCCATCGGGGCGGCGGCCACGGCGGCGGAATGCTCCGGCGCGTCGCCCGAAATGTCGCCGCCGGTGCAGAAGGCCCGCGTGCCCGCGCCGGTGAGGATCAGCGCCCTCAGGTTATCGTCGTCGCGACAGGCGGCGATCGCCGCCTGCAGCTCCTGGGTCATGGCGAAGCTGTAGGCGTTCATCGCCTGCGGCCGGTTGAGCGTGATCCGCGCCACGCCCGGCGCCGGCCGGTCGCAGATCAGGGTTTCAGATGCGCTGTCTCCGAACGCACCGGCCGTCATCGGCCCGCCTCGCGATTGGCGTCGCCGGCGACGCGGCGCCGGTCGAGCAGGCCCGTCACCCCGCCCCAGAACAGGCAGGCCAGCACCAGATAGCTCCAGATCAGGTAGGCGGTGATCGCCGCCTTCGGCCAGATGCGATGGTCCAGGATCATGGCGAAATGGCTGGCCATGGTCAGGGCCTGGAAGGCCGCGAGCCCGGTGATCCAGGCCCGGCGAGACTTGATCGCCATGGTGACGAAGACGACCATCAGGACGATGTCCAGCACCAGGGTGTCGTAGTCGGGGCGCGTGAAGGAAAGGTCCTGCATCGCCGCGGAGGCGATCCAGGCGGTGAAACAGATCGCAGCGACAATCTTCTGCGGTCGCCCCCCAGCCCAGGCCGCGAAGAGACAGGTCGCCGATACGAGCGCGAGGCCGATCTGGGACGCGAGAGTCTGAAACATGGCCGGAACGTCTCTTTGAATCGTTCCGGCCATTTCTACCCGTAATGATCAGTCGCGTAAGGGGTTCAGGCCGCGTTG
>CANJYY010000325.1 GCA_947479185.1 Caulobacteraceae bacterium | reverse complement strand
GTCGCGGCCGGTCTGGGCCGTGCGGATCGGGTCGAACCAGGCGCTTTCGATGAACACATCGGTCGTGTCGTCCGAGCAGCCGGTGGACTCGCCGCCCATCACGCCGCCCAGGCCGATCGGCCGCTCGCCATCGGCGTCGGCGATGACGCTCATGCCGGGGCCGAGGTCATAGGTCTTGCCGTCCAGCGCGATCAGATGCTCGTCGCCGTGCTCGCTGTGGTGGCCGAGGCGGGCGGTGATGGCCGTCCCGACCAGCTTGGCCGCGTCATAGACGTGCAGGGGCCGGGCGCGGTCGTAGGCGATCAGGTTGGTGATATCGACCAGGGCGCTGATCGGGCGCAGGCCGATGGCGATCAGCCGGGTCTGCAGCCAGGCCGGCGACGGGCCGTTCTTCACGCCGCGCACCAGCCGGCCGGCGAACATGTGGCAGGCCTCGCCGTCGACGCTGACCGAAATCGGGCAGGGGAACACGCCCGCCACAGGCTCAACGGTCAGGTCACGCAGGGCGCCGAGCCCGGCCGCGGACAGGTCGCGGGCGATGCCGGCGACGCCCAGCCAGTCGGGCCGGTTGGGCGTGACCTCGAAGTCGATCACCGCCTCCAGGCCGAGCGCCGTGGCGGCGGGCGTGCCGACCGTCAGGTCGTCGGACAGTTCGAGAATGCCGTCGGACTCCTCGGCGGTCTCCAGCTCGGCGGCCGAGCAGAGCATGCCGTTCGACACCACGCCGCGCACGGGCTTCTCGACCAGCGTCACGTCCAGCCCGGGCACGTAGGCGCCGATCGGGGCGTAGATGGTCGTCAGGCCGACGCGGGCGTTGGGCGCGCCGCAGACGATCTCCTTGCGGCCGTCGACGGTCTCGACCTGGCAGACGCGCAGGCGGTCGGCGTTGGGGTGCTGCACCGCCTCGACGATCTTCGCCACGGTGAAGGCGGCCAGCTTGGTCGCCGGGTCGAGCACGTGCTCGACCTCCAGCCCGGCCATGGTCATGGCCTTGACCACGTCGGCGGTCGTGGCGGTCGTGTCGAGGTGATCCTTCAGCCAGGACAGGGTGAACTTCATGGCTGGATACTCAGCGCCAGGATCTGCTGCAGGAAGTCTTCAGGCCCGGCGAAACCGGTGGCGAAGAACGAGCAGCCCTTGAAGGCGCAATTGCGGAACGGCAGGGCGCCGACGAGGCCGGTGGTCGAGGCCGTGCGCCAGACGATCCGGCCGATGTCGCCACCGGTGTAGCCGAAGTCGGTCGAGTCGAAGCTGACGCCGCCCAGCACGGCCACGACCGCGGGGCCTTCCAGCCGGCAGTCGGTGAAGGTGCGGTTCTCGATGAAGGTCTGACCGTCGCGCAGCGCGGCGCGGTAAAGGTCGGACAAGACGATAACCTCGCCGTTGAAGGCCTTGGCCGACAGGTTCGTGGCCAGCTTCCAGGGGGTCTGTTCAAGATTGGCCATCAGCTCAGTCCTGTCGCGGGGTTGGGGGCGGCGAAGGCGGAGAAGCCGTAGTGGCCAAGCCACCGGGTATCGCCTTCGAACATGTCTCTCAGGTCGGGCATGCCGTACTTCAGCATGCCCAGGCGGTCGATGCCGAGGCCGAAGGCGAAGCCCTGGTAGACATCGGGATCGATGCCGCAGAAGCGCAGCACGTTGGGATGGACCATCCCGCAGCCGAGGATTTCCAGCCAGTCGCTGCCGGTGCCGATCTTGATCTCGCCGCCGGACCGGTCGCAGCCGATGTCCATCTCGGCGCTCGGCTCGGTGAACGGGAAGTGGTGCGGCCGGAACCGGCTGACCACGCCCTCGACCTCGAAGAAGCGGGCGATGAAGGTCTCCAGGGTCCACTTCAGGTGGCCCATGTGGATGCCCTTGTCGATGACCAGGCCTTCCATCTGGTGGAACATCGGCGAATGCGTCGCGTCGCTGTCGCAGCGATAGGTGCGGCCGGGCACGATGATGCGGATCGGCGGCTCTATGGCCGTGGCGATCCACGGCGCGGCCGGCTTCTCGTTGGTCCGCTGCATGGCCCGCACCTGCACCGGGCTGGTGTGAGTGCGCAGCAGCTTGCGTTCGCCGTCGGCGCCCGGCTTGAAGAAGAAGGTGTCGTGCATCTCCCGCGCCGGGTGCTTCTCGGGGAAGTTCAGGGCGGTGAAGTTGTTGAAGTCGGTCTCGATGTCCGGACCTTCGGCGACCTGGAAGCCCATCTCGGCGAAGATGGCGGTCATCTCGTCCATCACCTGCATGGTCGGATGCACCGAGCCCTTGCGGCGCGGCGGCGCGGGCAGGGTCAGGTCGAGCGTCTCGGCGGCCAGCCGGGCGTCGAGCTCGGCGGCCTCCAGAGCGGCCTTGCGCTCGGCCAGGGCGGCGGCGACGCGGTCGCGCAGGCCGTTGATCGCCGGGCCGGCTTCCCGGCGCTCGTCGGGGCTCATCGAGCCGAGGGTCTTGAGCAGGCCGGAGATCGAGCCGGACTTGCCAAGGGCGGCGACGCGAAGGGCCTCCAGCGCGGCGACATCCGGCGCGGCGGCGACCTGTGCCGAAAGCTCGGCTTCGAGTGTGGTGAGATCGGTCATGAGGCGTTTGCTCTAGAGCATTCGGAAGGGTGACGAAATGGGGGGCTGGGCCAGTTTGCGTCCTTCGACACGCCCGCTACGCGGGCTGCTCAGGATGACCTGGACAAAACGCCAGTCATCCTGGGCAGGCCCGAAGGGCCGTGTCGAAGGACGCACGACGCGGGCCAAGCAAAAGGCCCCCCGGCTCACACCGGAGGGCCTTTCAAGTTCCGGGGACGTAAGTCCCGTGACCTTAAGCCAGCGCGGCGCGAACCTTGTCGGCGATGGCCTTGAACGCGGTCGGGTCTTGACCGGCGATGTCGGAGAGGACCTTGCGGTCGATCTCGATGCCCGACAGGTCCAGGCCGTGGATAAACTGCGAGTAGGTGAATCCTTCCAGACGCGCCGCGGCGTTGATGCGCTGGATCCACAGGCTGCGGAAGCTGCGCTTGCGGACCTTGCGGTCGCGGTAGGCGTACTGGCCGGCCTTGTCGACAGCGGCCTTGGCCGTGCGGATGGTGTTCTTGCGGCGGCCGTAGAAACCCTTGGCCTGTTCAAGAACCTTCTTGTGTTTGGCGTGGGCGGTAACGCCCCGTTTGACGCGAGCCATATCTCAGCGCTCCTCTTACAGGCCGTAGGGCAGGTAGGACTTGATCGTCTTCGAATCCGAAGCGCTCATGACCTTCGTGCCGCGCTGCTGGCGGATGTACTTGCCGTTGTGGCTGATGAGCCGGTGGCGCTTGCCGGCGACGCCGGCCTTCAGCTTGCCGGTAGCCGTCAGTTTGAAGCGCTTTTTGGCGCCTGACTTGGTCTTCAGTTTGGGCATTTTGCTCAGGGCCGGAGCCCTGTCCTCTGGAGATACGCAATAGAACCGCCAAGGCATGCCGTTGGCCTGGCGGTTCAGGAAGGCGGGGCTAATACGTGAAAGGGACCCGTCTGGCAAGGGTGGCGGGGCTCCATCCATCTCCACCCCAATCCCGTCATGGCCCGGCTTGTCCGGGCCACCCAAGCGCGCGGGATGGGGGACAGGTTATCCTGTCCCCTCCAGTGCGATCGGGGACAGGGCAAGCAGTCCCAAGGGACAGCTTGGCCAGTCCCCGGCCTACGCGCTCCGCCGCACGGCCTTGCTCACCTGCCAGGCCATGAACAGCGCGGGCAGGCACAGCCCGGCCGCCACGGCGAACGGGGCGCTGGGCCCGAAATTCATGAACAGCGGCGCGGCCATCAGCGGGCCGATGATCCG
>CANJYY010000324.1 GCA_947479185.1 Caulobacteraceae bacterium | reverse complement strand
AGGGTGCCGCCGTCGGCCTCGCGGAACTTGCCGAGGTGCTTCTCGGACGCGCCGGTGAAACTGCCCTTCTCGTGGCCGAACAGGATCGACTCGACGAGGTTCTCGGGAATGGCGCCGCAGTTGACGGCCACGAAGGGCTTGCCGGCGCGGTCGGACGTTCCGTGCACGGCGCGGGCGATGACTTCCTTGCCGACGCCGCTTTCGCCGGTGATCAGGATCGGGATCGAGCTCTTGGCCGCCCGCTCGCCGAGGCGCTTGACCATCTGCATGGGCGCGCTCTCGCCGATCAGGTCGGCGAAGGTGGTGCGGCCGGTGACCTGCTTCTTCAGCCGGTCGACCTCGCTGCGCATGTCACCCATCGACAGGATGTTGCGGATCGAGACGATGATCCGTTCCGGGCTGGCTGGCTTGACCATGAAGTCGCCGGCGCCGGCCTGCATGGCCTTGACCACCGTCTCCACGCCGCCGCCCGCGGTCAGGACGATGACCGGCTGGCCATAGCCCTTGGCGCGCATCTCCTTCAGCGTGTCCTGGCCGTTGAGGCCGGGCATCTGCAGGTCGAGCAGGACGACGTCGGCCGGCTGGCCGGACATCAGGTGCTTGAGCGCGCCATCGCCGTTCTCGGCCTGCGCCACGGCGAAGCCGTCGCGCTCGAGAACAGCCTGGATCAGACGCCTTTGCGTCGGGTCGTCGTCGACGACCAGGACCGTTTTGGTCATATGAAAGTACCCACCGTACCGGCGTGCGCCCGACATGGAGCGCCGCTCTTGTTGACCCGGATTGAAACACGGGTGGGTAAAGACCGGGTTTCGGAGACCTGAGTCGGGGGTTAACGGCGGCGGGCGTAGGCCCCCAGTTCGATGGCCAGAAAATCGTACATTGTCCGCACGCGCCCGACCCCGCGAAGGTCCTCGTGCATGGCCAGCCACATCTCCAGGTCGAAGCGGACCTGGTCGGGCAACACCGGGACGAGGTCGGGGTCGCCGGCGGCGATGCCCAGCTGGCAGCCGCCGAGGCCGTATCCGGCCCGCAGGGCGGCCAGCTGCGCCAGGTCGCTGTCACAGCGGAAGGCGAACCGGTCGCGGCGCAGAAAGTCGGCGGCGTCCTCCAGCGACCGCAGCGACGTCTCGTCCCGGTCGAAGCCGATCAGCGGGTGGTCGGCGATCGCCGCGACGGTCGCCGGCACGCCGTGCGCCTCGGCGTAGCGGCGATGGGCGAACAGACCGATGGCCACCGCGCCGACCCGTTTCGCCAGCAGCGCTGACTGGGCTGGCCGGACCATGCGCACAGCGATGTCGGCGTCGCGTCGCAACAGGTCCTGGTTGCGGTTGCTCAGCACCAGCTCGACGACGATGCCCGGATGCGCCTCGCGGAAGGCGGCGAGGATCGGCGGCAGCACCACGCCGCCGATGATCTCACTGGCCGTCACTCGCACCACGCCGGCTTCGGCGGAGGGCCCGCCGCTGATCGCCCGGCGCGCGGCTTCGGCGGCGGCATGCATCTCCTCGACGCGCGGCAGCAGGTCCAGCGCGGCAACGGTAGGGGTCAGGCCCTGCGGCGAACGGGTGAACAGCGCCGTGTCCAGCGCCGCTTCGAGGGCTGCGATGTGCCGGCCCAGCGTCGGCTGGGTCAGGCCCAGGGTCCGCGCCGCCGCCGACAGGCTGCCCTGCCGCATCACCTCGCGGAACGAGGCGTAGAGGTTCCAGTCGGTCCGGGTGGTCATGCGAAAATGCATATCAAACCCACTCATAACCGCAATTGTTGAATGGCTCGTCCGGCGCGACATCTGCGGCGTCAAACGCAAGGAGAGACGCCGATGTTCGTCGGACACTACGCCGCCGCCCTGGCCGCCCGCGCGGCCGAGCCGCGCGCCCCGCTGTGGAGCTATGTCGCCGCCTGCCAGCTGATGGATATCGGCTGGGCCGGACTGATCATGACCGGGGCCGAGAAGTTCAGCGTCAATCCGGACCTGCCCGGCAGCCCGCTGGAGCTCTATCACATGCCCTTCACCCACAGCCTGCCGGGCGCCGTCGCCTGGTCGGTCGGCGGGGCGCTGCTGGCGCGGTGGATCCTGAAGACGCCGTGGCGGGCGTCGCTGTTCGTCGGGCTGGCGGTGTTCTCTCACTGGGTGCTGGACTTCCTCGTCCACCGGCCGGATCTGGAACTGTGGTTCGGCGGGGACAAGGTCGGGCTGGGCTGGTGGAACTGGCCGGCGCCCGAGGCGACGCTGGAGATGGGCCTGGTGGCCGCCGCCGGCGCCGTCTGGGCCTGGCGCCGGGCGAAGACCGGCCTGTCGGTCTGGCCTGCCGCGACCTTCCTGCTGATCCTGACCGGGGTGCAGATCGTGTCCAGCATGATGCCGATGAACCCGGACCCGGTGCGGACCGGCGCCATGACCCTGGGCGTCTATCTGCTCGTCACGGCCATCGCCTGGCTTGTGGAGCGGCGGCCGGGCCGGGCAGCCTGACCGTTGCGGCGGGGCGGTCGTCGGTCCATATCCCCGTCCATGAACGCGCCCGCCAAGACCCCCGCCAAGACCGACCTGCCGCCCGAGTGGAGCCTCGCCGACCTCTACGAGAGCCGCAAGGACCCGCGCATCGAACTGGACCTGGCCGCGGCCAAACGGGCCAATGACGCCCTCGTCGCCCTGAAGGGCCGGTTCGTCGCCAGCCGCGCCGACGCCGCCGCGCTGGGCGTGCTGATCGACGAGGGGATCACCCTCTATGAAGAGGCGACCAACGGGCTGTGGACGGTCGGGGCCTACGCCTCGCTGGCGGCCTCCGTCGCCCGTGATGATCCGGAGTGGGCGCGCTTCGAGGGCGACCTGCGGACGCGGTCGTCGCAGATCGCCGCCGAGAGCCTGTTCTTCACCCTGGAGCTCAACGAACTCGAGGACGCGGAACTTGAAGCCGCGATGGACGCGCATCTCGGCGCCGCCCGCTGGCGGCCGTGGATCCGCCGCCTGCGGCTGAGCCGTCCGCATGAGCTGTCGGCCGATCTGGAGCGGCTGCTGATCGATCGCGGCCCGGCGGTGGCCAACTGGTCGCGGCTGTATGACGAGACCCTGGCCAAGCTGACCGCCAAGGTCGGCCGCGAATACCTGACCCTGCCCGAGGCGCTGAACCGGCTGTCGGATCCGGTGGCGGCCCGGCGCAAGGCGGCGGCCAACGGCCTGGCCGAGGCGCTGCACGACCGCACGCCGATCATGGCCCTGGTGATGAACACCCTGGCCTTCGAGAAGCAGGTCGAGGATCGCTGGCGCAAGTATGACTACCCGGCCCAGTCGCGGCACATCGGCAACGAGGTCGACGCCGAGGCGGTCAACGCCATGGCCGAGGCGGTCACCGAGGCCTACGCCGCCACCAGCCACCGCTACTACGCCGCCAAGGCGAAGGTGATGGGCCGCAAGACCCTCGACTACTGGGACCGCAACGCCCCGCTCGATGCCGCCACGCCGCGCCAGTACAGCTGGTCCGAGGCGCGGGGCGTGGTGCTGGAGAGCTTCTCGGCCCTGGCCCCTAAATTCGCCGACCAGGCGCGCACCTTCTTCGCCAGCCCGTGGATCGACGCCCGGCCGCGGCCCGGCAAGCAGTCGGGCGCCTACAGCCACCCGGTGACCGCCACGCGCCACCCGTTCGTGTTCATGAACTTCATGGGCGAGCGCCGCGATGTGCTGACCCTGGCCCATGAGCTGGGTCACGCCGTGCACCAGACCCTGTGCGCCCCGCTCGGCACCCTGCTGGCCGACACGCCCCTGACTCTGGCCGAGACGGCCTCGATCT
>CANJYY010000323.1 GCA_947479185.1 Caulobacteraceae bacterium | reverse complement strand
TCGCGCATCTTGATGAAGTAGGCGTTCTCGGCGAAGCGGCAGCCGTCGATGATGAACGGCTTCTTGTGCGCGTGGGCGATGCGCGCCACGGCCCGGATGTTAGCCAGGCTGACCGGCTGGCCGCCGCCGGCGTTGTTGGTCACCGTCAGCATGACGCACGGCACGGCGTCGCCGTGCTCGGCGAGGAAGGCCTGAAGGCGTTCCAGATCCATGTTGCCCTTGAACGGGTGCTCGCTGCGCGGATCGAGGCCCTCGGCGATGACCAGATCGTGGCCCTCGGCGCCGGTCGATTCGATGTTGCCGCGGGTGGTGTCGAAATGGGTGTTGGACGGGATGGTCTTGCCCGGCCCACCGAGGATCGAAAAGAGGATGGCCTCGGCTGCCCGGCCCTGGTGGGTCGGGATGACGTACTTGAACGGCATCAGCTCCTTCACAGCCGCCTCGAAGCGGAAGAAGGACGGGCTGCCGGCATAGCTCTCGTCGCCGGACATCAGCGCCGCCTGCTGCCTGGCGCTCATGGCCGAGGTGCCGCTGTCGGTCAGAAGGTCGATCAGCACGTCGTCGGAGTGCAGGGCGAACAGGTTGTAGTCGGCGTCCGCGATCAGTTTCAGCCGCTCTTCCCGCGTGGTCATGCGGATGGGTTCGACCGCCTTGATGCGGAACGGCTCTATGATGGTTTTCATGACAGGCTCGATGTTTCGTTGAAGCGCGGGTCAGGGCGCGCTAACCGCTTTGCCGATGCCTTTATCCGTCCGCGCCGCCTATCGCGAGCGACTTTCCCGGGGTGAAATCAGGCCCGATGCAGCGCAGGAGCAGGCGCTGGGCGCCCTCTCGCGCCTTGAGGGTGACCTCAACGCCTTGTCGGAACCCGGGTTCTCGTCCTTCTTCCGCAAGCCGAAGGGCGCGCGCGGCCTCTACCTCTGGGGGCCGGTCGGGCGGGGCAAGTCCATGCTGATGGACCTGTTTTTCGACTCCGCGCCGATCGCGAAGAAGCGGCGCACCCATTTCCACGTCTTCATGGCCGAGGTGCATCGCGACATCGACGCCTGGCGCAAGGGCGACGCGGCCCAGCGCAAGGCCCGCTTCGGCCAGGCGAAAGGCGACGACCCGATCCAGCCGACCGCCGAGCGGATCGCCGAAAACGCCCGGCTGCTGTGTTTCGACGAGCTGCAGGTCACCGACATCGCCGACGCGATGATCCTCGGCCGGCTGTTCGAGGCCCTCTTCGCCCTCGGTGTGACCCTGGTGGCGACCTCCAACCGGCCGCCGGACGACCTCTACAAGGACGGCCTCAACCGCCAGCTGTTCCTGCCGTTCATCGGCATGCTGAAGGACCGGCTGGAGGTGGTGGCGATCCGCGGGCCGGTCGACTTCCGGCTGGACCGGCTGCGCGGGGCCCGCACCTGGTTGGCGCCGGACGATCCCGACAACGGCCGCGAGTTCGACCGACTGTGGGCCGACATGCTGGACGGCGCGCCCGAGACCGGCGCCACGCTGGAGGTGCTGGGCCGCAAGCTGCACCTGCCTCGCGCCAGCGGCGGCCTGCTGCGCGTCAGCTTCGCCAGCCTGTGCGAGCACGCGCTGGGGCCCCAGGACTACCTGGCCGTCGCGGGCCGCTTCCACACCGTGTTCCTGGAGGACGTGCCGCGTCTCACCCCGGCCCGGCGGGACGCGGCCAAGCGGTTCAACACCCTGATCGACGCCCTCTACGAGGCCGGCGCCAAGCTCGTCGCCCTGGCCGCCGTCGAGCCGACCCACCTCTATCCGGAAGGCGACGGATCGTTCGAATTCGAGCGCACCGTGTCCCGCCTGCAGGAGATGCGATCTGCCGACTGGCTCGAACGGGTAAGGGATGAGGGCTGAAAAACCCTTGCTCGCGTTGACACTCCCGGCTTGCGGCGTAAATAGCCATCCAGCCTCGCAACCGCCGGGAACCAAATGACCGAAGCCTCGTCGGGGGTCCGTGAACGACCCCTTTCGCCCCACCTGCAGGTGTGGCGCTGGCATGTGACCATGCTGGGTTCCATCCTCCACCGCGCCTGCCTCATCGGCCTCTATGTCGGCGCGCTCATTCTCGTGGCCTGGGCGCTGGCCCTGGCTTCGGGTCAGCAGACCTACGGTGTGTTCATCGCCGTGATGGGCTCGCTGCCGGGCAAGCTGGTGCTGCTGGGCCTGACCTTCGCCCTGTTCTTCACCGTGGCGAGCAACGTCCGCCACCTGATGTGGGACACGGGCCGCGGCTTCACGCCGAGGGTCGCCGACACCATCGTCATCGCCGGCATCGTCTTCGCCGTCGTCGCCACGGCGGTGGTCTGGCTCATCGCCGGCCAGACGGGAGGCCTGTCATGAGCGCCGCCAAACCCGACTTCCGCACGCCGATGTCGCGCGCCCGGGGTCTCGGTTCGGCCAAGCATGGCGTCGGCCATTTCATCGCCGACCGTGTTTCGGGTCTCGCCCTGATCCCGCTGTCGATCTGGGCCGCCTATGCCGGCCTCAAGCTGGCCGCCGGCGGCTACATGGCCGCGGTCGAGTGGTTGGCCCAGCCGCTCAACGCGGTGCTGCTCAGCCTGTTCATCGTCGCCGGCCTGCTGCACCTGCGGCTGGCTGTTCAGGTGGTGATCGAAGACTACATCGAGGGCTTCGTCCCCAAGTCCGCGGCGCTTATCGCCAACTATCTCGTCTGCGCCCTCGGCGCCGCCCTGGGGGTGTTCGCCATCCTCAAGGTGGCCCTCCTCGGAGCCTTTTGATGTCGGCCTACAAGTTTATCGACCACCGCTTCGACGTCGTGGTGGTGGGGGCCGGGGGCTCCGGCCTTCGCGCCGCGCTCGGTTGCGCCCAGGCCGGTCTGAAGACCGCCTGCATCAGCAAGGTTTTCCCGACCCGCAGCCACACCGTGGCCGCCCAGGGCGGCATCTCGGCCTCGCTCGGCAACATGGGCGAGGATGACTGGCGCTGGCACATGTACGACACCGTCAAGGGGTCGGACTGGCTCGGCGACCAGGACGCCATCGAATACCTGACGCGCAACGCGCCGGCCGCCGTCTACGAACTCGAGCACTGGGGCGTGCCCTTCTCGCGGACGCCGGAAGGCAAGATCTACCAGCGCGCCTTCGGCGGCATGACCCGCAACTACGGCGAGGCCCCGATCCAGCGCACCTGCGCGGCGGCCGACCGCACCGGCCACGCCATGCTGCACACCATGTACGGCCAGGCGCTGTCGAAAGAGGTCGAGTTCTTCATCGAGTACTTCGCCCTCGACCTGATCATGGAAGACGGCGTCTGCCTGGGCGTCACCGCCTGGAAGCTCGACGACGGCACCGTGCACCGCTTCCAGGCCCAGAAGACCGTTCTGGCCACGGGCGGCTACGGCCGCGCCTATCTGTCGGCCACCAGCGCCCACACCTGCACCGGCGACGGCGGCGGCATGGCCCTGCGCGCCGGCCTGCCGCTGCAGGACATGGAATTCGTCCAGTTCCACCCGACCGGCATCTTCCCGGCCGGCTGCCTGATCACCGAAGGCGCCCGGGGCGAGGGCGGCTATCTGACCAACTCCGAGGGCGAGCGCTTCATGGAGCGCTATGCGCCGTCCGTGAAGGACCTGGCGCCGCGCGACATGGTCAGCCGCGCCATGACCATCGAGATCCGTGAAGGCCGGGGCGTGGGTCCCAACAAGGACCACATCCACCTGCATCTGGATCACCTGGATCCGAAGATCCTGCACGAGCGCCTGCCGGGGATTTCCGAGACGGCCAAGGTGTTCGCGGGCGTCGACGTGACCAAGGCCCCGAT
>CANJYY010000322.1 GCA_947479185.1 Caulobacteraceae bacterium | reverse complement strand
GCGGCGAAATACACGATTTTCTTCATTTGAGTTCTCCATTTCGCCGGTCATTCGGCAAGAGAACATCAGCAACGCCTGTGCCATTTGTTTTAATGTTTTGGTAGTATTAACCCACGTAAACCTTTGGAAGGGTCCGTTATTCTTTCGTAAATCACGTCCGGGCCCTGACGATGGCTTGCGGATGAATCCGGCCGGCGTGATTCTCCGGTGGGGCGAGTCGCCGGCGCGAAACCCTTCACGGCGGAGCGCGCCGGGCGCCCCATGGCGTCCCGACGGCGGGCCGGCGGCCGGTCCGTTTCCGGATCGGAGACCCAGGTTGGCATGGAAGGGGACGCCGGTGTGTCTCACACCGGGACACCGGCGCCAGGATCAGGCGCCGAGGCCATCCTTGAGTTCGGCGACCAGCGACAGATAGTCGTCGCCGGTGAAACGGTGCGGCTCGATCATCCCCGAGCGGTAGGCCCAGAATTCCACCGAATGCTCGAGCAGGCCGACCGACTCGCCCAGTTCGATGAACAGTTGCGGCGCGCGCAGCAGGAAGTTCCGGAAGCCGACGGGGTCCTGGGTCTGGGTCAGGCCGCGATAGGCGTTGTCGTAGGCCAGCAGGCTGACCTGAACCGACCGGGCGCAGGCGACGACGGTCGACGAGATCGCCCGGATCATGCCGTTGGCCTCGTCGATCTGGTCGCGCGAGATATGCCGCTTGGGCCGGATCTCGGTCAGGCCGGTGATCATTCCGGGCACCTTGCCGTCGACCTTCTTGAACAGCCATTTGTAATAGAGCAGGCCCTTCCAGCCGAACATGCCGTCCCGGAAGTCCTCCTGTGACATGCGCAGCACCTCCTGCAGCGGCCGCAGGTCGTCGTCGTACTGGCTTGAGAGCATCTTGCGCGCCAGCCGCAGCACGGCGGCGCTGGCTGGTTTGCCCGACAGAGCCATCGAGACCAGCAGGCTGATCTCCTCCAGCACGAAGGCTTCCATGCCCTCGATTATCGAAGGGGACAGGTTGAAATAGCGGTCGTCGGCGGTCCGGCCGATCCGGCTGAGCCATTCGCGCAGCAGGAACGGGTCGAATGACGGGATCTGGTCGAACTCGCGCAACAGTTCGCCGTCGGGCGAGCTGAGGAAGTCCGGGATGCCGGTCGCCTCGCTCATCAGCTGGCTGAACCAGCCTTCGGTGACGAACACCGACTTGCCGCCCATCGCCAGGTTGCTCGGGTCCATCGGAATGATGATCTTGGTCGCCGTGGGACGAAAGCCGGGGAAGTTCAGCCGCTCTTCGGGCCGCAGCCGGTGCTTGATGATGAAGCAGCGCGCCAGGGTCGGGCTCTGGAACAGCGGCGGGTCCATCGGCGCGCCGGACCGTTCGGCCATCTTGTGCGCCTGCACGAGATTGAGAATCCGCGACGACGACCGGGCGGCCATAAGGCTTTCCAGGCTGCCCGCGGCCCGTCCGGTCGAAAACGATCTCTTCATTCCAGGCGCCATGGTCGAGCCCTAGGCCATATTGGTTAGCCAGTTCTGACCTGGGGCCGCGGGTTAGGTCTGATTGTCGCGTTGAGCGGTGAATTTGGGCTCCGCCCGCCGCCAGAGTCGCGGGGTGCGTCCTCACAACCGCCTTTCCGGCCCCGGGGCGGGGACACGGATCTGACCCTACGTGTGAACGACCCCGGTCTCGGCCGCCACGCCGAGGCCGTCGCGCAGATCGGCCAGAAGCTCGAGGTAGTCTTCACCCGCGAACCGCTTCGGGTTGATGTCCTTCGACCGGAACGCCCAGAATCCCGTGGTGTGTTCGAGCATGCTGACGAGGTCGCCCATCTCGATGAACAGTTGTGGCGCGCGCATCAGGAATTCGCGAAAGCCCTGCGGGTCCTGGTGCTGGGTCAGCCTGTTGTAGGAGCCATCGTACACGGCAATGTTGGTCTGGATCGCCTGATGGTGGCCGGCGACGGCGCCGGCGATCTGTCGAACCAGCGTCGCCGCCATCTCCGCCTGCTCGCTGCTGATGTGGATGCGCGGACGGACGGCGGTCAGGCCCTTGAGCATCGCCGGCAGCTCGCCCGCGATGCGCCGTGACAGCCACTTGTAATAGAGCAGGCCCTTCCAGCCGAACATGCCGTTCTGGAACTCCTCCCGCGACATCCGCAGCGTGGTCTGCAGCGGCGTAAGGTCTTCATCGTATTTGCTGGCCAGCATCTTCCGGGCGAGACGGAGCACGGCCTTGTTGTCGGCGGCGCCGGACAGCGACATCGAGACCAGCAGGTTGATCTCCTCGAGGACGAAGCCCTCCATGCCGCTGATCAGGCTGGGCATCAGGTCGAAGTAGCGCGAATCGACGGTCCGTCCGATGCGCGTCATCCATTCGCTGAACACGAACGGATCGAACGAGGGAATGCGGTCGAGTTCGTGCAGCAGTTCGACATCGCGCGACCCGCCGAAGTTTCGGATGCCGACGACGTCCGCCAGCATCGGCTCGAAACCGCGCTGGCCGATGAAGACGAACTTGCCGCCCAGCCCCAGATTGGCCGGATCGATCGGAAAGACGATCTTGGTCGCGGCGATCCGCGTGGTATCGAAGGCGTCGACCTCGTCCTGTCGCAGCCGGTGCTTGATGATGAAGCTCCGGTTCAGCACCTGGCTCTGGAACAGCGCGGGGGAAAGCGGGCCGCCGGTCTTTTCGGCGCCTTGGGCGGCTCGAAGCAGGTTGAGGACCCGGGACGACGACTGCGTGGTCATCAGGTGCTCAAGGCTGCGCACACCCCGATTGGTAGCCCCTCGCGTCAAACCCTGCCCCCCGACCCGCGACCATTGGCAGGCGGCCGCGCCCCATCATAGGCGCCGCGCCCCAAACTGGGGCTACGACGTTGTCTGAAATCGGCGGGGTCAACGGTTTGAAAGGGAAGCCGTGCCAGGGTCTCGCCATGACGCAGAAGCCTCATGACATCGGCCTTCCCATGGAGCGCCGCAAACGCAGACGGTCCGGAAGCAGCCTTTCCGGCCTGATGGTCCACGGCCCGCGCGATGCGGCGCTGGACTGCGACATCATCGATCTGGACGCCAAGGGCGCCCGGGTGCGCCTGCGTCCGGCGCCCGCGGTCCTGCCGACGGATTTCCGGCTGCTGCTGCCGGGCAGCGCGGTGGTCTATGATGCCAGGCTGGCCTGGCGCCGTGGCGCGACCTGCGGGCTGGCGTTCGACCAGCGCCACGACCTGACCGGCGACTGCCCGACGGCGGTGGCGGCGCTCAGGTCCCTCTGCCCGAACGCCGCCGCCGTCTGACGGCTATTCGACCGGCAGCAGGTTCTCGTTGCGGCGGGCCATAAGCTTGTCGAACTCGCCCCAGACGCCGGTGTCGCCGTGCCATTGGCCGCGCGTGGCGGCCTTGGAGTACTCGGTCGAGCGGGCCTCGAAGAAGTTGGCGTGCTCCACGCCGCTGAGCATCGACTGCAGCCAGGGCAGCGGGTTCTCGGTCACGCCGTACAGTTCGGGCAGCTTCAGCTGCCGCAGACGCCAGTCGGCGATGAAGCGGATGTACTGCTTGATGTCCTCGGGGTTCATGCCCTGGACGTCGCCGGCCTCGAAGGCCAGGTCGATGAAGCGGTCCTCGAGATCGACCACGTGGCGGCAGCATTCGACGATGTCGTCGGCCACGTCCTTGGTGACCGCGCCGGTCTCCTTGTTGAACGCGTGGTACAGCTTGATGATGCCCTCGCAGTGCAGGCTCTCGTCGCGCACCGACCAGCTGACGATCTGGCCCATGCCCTTCATCTTGTTGAAGCGCGGGAAGTTCATCAGCATGGCGAAG
>CANJYY010000321.1 GCA_947479185.1 Caulobacteraceae bacterium | reverse complement strand
GGTCGACCGTCGCTCGCCCGGCGGGACCGCCTACGTGGCGGGCTCCACCCCGGCCCTGACCGTCCAGGTCGGCCAGGATCTCGAAATCTTCTCCTTCCGCACCCAATACGCCTTCTGACGCGTTAGGCGGCGAGAGCCGCCAACGCTGGAGATCACAGACATGACCCGTTCCACCCGCAACCCTTCGCGTCGCGGCCTGATCGCTGCTGGCCTGTCGGTTCCCGCCGTCGCGGCGCTCGGCGCCGGCGCCGCCGAAGCCCAGGCCAAACCGCTGACCCTGCTCAATGTCAGCTACGATCCGACCCGCGAGCTCTACAAGGCCGTCAACGCCGCCTACGCCGCCTACTGGAAGCAGAAAACCGGTCAGGTCCTGACGATCCAGCAGAGCCACGGCGGCTCGGGCAAGCAGGCCCGGTCCGTGATCGACGGTCTGCAGGCCGACGTGGTCACCCTGGCCCTCGCCGGCGACATCGACGAGATCGCCGCCAAGGCCAGGCTGTTGCCGGCCAACTGGCAGTCGCGCCTGCCCAGCAACTCCACGCCCTACACCTCGACGATCGTCTTCCTCGTCCGCAAGGGCAATCCCTGGAAGATCAAGGACTGGGGCGACCTGATCAAGCCGGGCATCGACGTCATCACGCCCAACCCGAAGACCTCGGGCGGCGCGCGCTGGAACTATCTGGCGGCCTGGGCCTGGGCCCTGCGCCAGCCGGGCGGCTCGCCGGCGACGGCGGAAGCCTTCGTCAAGCAACTGTTCAGTCACGTGCCGGTGCTCGACACGGGGGCCCGCGGCTCGACGACGACCTTCGCCCAGCGCGGCCTCGGCGACGTCCTGCTGGCCTGGGAGAACGAGGCCTACCTCGCCGGGGAGGAGTTCGGCCCGAAGTTCGACATCGTCTATCCGTCGGTGTCGATCCTCGCCGAGCCGCCGGTGGCGCTGGTCGACAAGGTCGTAGACCGCAAGAAGACCCGCACCGTGGCCGAGGGTTACCTCAACTTCCTCTACAGCCCGCTGGCCCAGGACCTGATCGGCAAGAACCACTACCGCCCGCGCAACGCCCAGGCGCTCGCGAAGTACGGCGGCAAGTTCAAGACCATCCCGCTGGTCACCATCGACGACACCTTCGGCGGCTGGAAGAAGGCCCAGAAGACTCACTTCGCGGACGGCGGCGTGTTCGACCGCATCTACCGCCCGGGCGGCTGAGGCGTCCTGACGCGGTCGGGATTGTCGGCTCAAGCGCCGTCCGGTCAGGAACCGGGCGGCGTTTGCTTCGTTTGCTGGCGGGGGTCGCTCAGCGCGAGGTGACATGCAGGACGACACCCAAGGTCGAAACGAGACGGTCCTGTTGGTGGCGGCCCAGGATACTCCCGACACCCGGACGCGGGACCTCGCCAACGCCCTGGAACAGAAGTCGGCGCTGCTCCACGAGGTCGATCACCGGGTCAAGAACAACCTCCAGCTCATCACCTCGCTCTTGCGGCTGCAGGCGCGGCGGTCGCGGGACCCAGCCGTGCAGAAGGCCCTGACCGGGGCCCAGGAGCGGATCAACGCCGTCGCCACCGTCCATCGCCGTCTGTACCGCGGCGAGGACGTCGAACTGTTCGACGTGGCCGCCTTTGTCGAGGATCTGGTCGCCGACGTGATCGGCGGTTCGGGACGACGCGATGTCCGGATCCGGCTCAGCCTGGAGCCTGTCGATCTTCCCGCCGCCCGGGCCGCGCCGCTGGCCCTGCTGATCAACGAACTGCTGGTCAACACACTCCACCACGCCTTCCCCGGCGGGCGAGCCGGCCTGATCATCGTCGCTGTGCGCCGCGAGGGCGCCGGATTCGCCGTCGAAATCGCCGACAATGGCGTCGGCTCGGGAACGCCCGCCGCCGCCCCGGGTTTTGGTGGGACCATCGTGTCGCTGCTCTGTGGACAGCTCGGCGCCCGGTGCGAGACCACAGACGCCCAACCCGGCGTGCGAACCGTGATCCGGTTTCCGGCAAGCGGCCTGTCCTGAGTAACCGTCATGGCGTCCCCTGGTCCCCTCAACATTCTGGTCGTCGAAGACGAAGTGCTTCTGGCGGCCGCGCTGGCCTTTCTCATCGAGGAGGCGGGTTGCCACGAGGTGGGTCACGCCATGTCGTCGGACGAGGCCCTGGCGATGGCCACCGAATTGCGGCCGGATCTGGCGCTGGTCGACGTGCACCTGCGGGACGGTCCAACCGGCATCGACCTGGCCCGCACGATCGCCAACGACTGCGGCGGGGTGGCGCTGTTCATGACCGCCAACGCCAAACGCCTGCCCGACGACTTCGCCGGCGCCTGCGGCGTGATCGGCAAGCCCTATTCCGAGCACGGCGTGAAGATGGCTCTGCGCTACCTCGACGTCTGTCTGCGCGAGGGGCGCGCGCCCGGCCTGCCACCGGCCGGCCTGCAGCTGGCGCCGGCCTGGGCCGACCGGTGGGGCCTCGGCGACCTGCCCCGCACGGCGTGAGCCCGCTGTGGGTCAACGCCGTCGGCACGGCCGCAGCCCTCTGCTCGATGACCAGCTTCACGCCGCAGATTCTCAAGATCTGGCGCGAGCGTGACGCCCCGTCCGTCTCCCTGCGCATGTGGCTGCTGACGGTCACCGGCTTCATCCTGTGGACCACTTACGGCGTGCTGCTGCACAGTTGGCCGGTGACGGTGTCGAACGCGGTCTGCCTGGTCCTCAGCGGCGTGGTGCTCTGGCTGAAGTGGAAATTCAGGGCGGCTTAACCACGCCTCCTAACCGTCCCTACATCGCCCGTGTGCATCGTGCGGGTCATGGATTTCTTCGCCCCCGCCCTGCGCCTGCATCTCCTCGGAGGAGATGTCGATCCCGTCACGCCCGCCGAGATGCTGGCCGCGACCGAGGTGTTCGTCGCCGGCGGCGGCACGGCGGTGATCGCCAATCACAACAGCCACAGCCTGTTCCTGCTGCAGCGGACGCCGGCCCTGAGGGCCTTCTTCGAGGAGGCGGAGCTGACCCAGATCGACAGCCTGCCGATGATCCTCTGGGGCCGGCTGATGGGGCTGAAGGTCGGCCGCGAGCACCGCTCGACCTATCTCGACTGGCGCGAGGACTTCTGGGCCCTGGCCCGCGAGCGCGGCTGGCGCGTGTTCCACGTCGGCGGCGCCCCGGGCGTGGGCGAGAAGGCGGCGGCAGAGATCCGCCGCCGTCACCCGGGCGTGAACCTCGCCGTGCGCAACGGCTTCTTCGACATCGCGCCGGACAGCGCCGACAGCGTCGCCCTGCGCAAGGACATCGCCGCCTTCGATCCGGACATCATCCTCGTCGGCATGGGCATGCCGCGCCAGGAGGACTGGATCGCCGCCAACCGCCACCGAATCGGGCGGGGCGTCTTCTTCCCCGTCGGCGCGGCCTTCGACTACGAGGCCGGCGAACAGGCCGCGGCCCCGCGCTGGACCGGCCGGCTGGGCGTCGAGTGGCTCTATCGCCTGCTGTCGCAGCCGAGGCGGTTCACAAACAGCTATCTGGTCGAGCCCTGGTTCCTCGCCCCGGCCGCTCTGGCCGACGTGGGCGCGCGCTTCAGCCGGCGCTGACGGGACAGGATTTCCTCTCCCTGCTATGCCTTGGCCGCACAGCCGGGGACACCTCCATGATCGAACGCCAGCTCGACATCCGCACGAAGGATGGCGCGACCACCACCTTCATCGTCCATCCGGAGCGGGAAGGGCCGCACCCGGTCATCCTGTTCTTCATGGATGCTCCGGCGATCCGCGAGGAGCTGCGCGACATGGCCCGCCGGCTGGCGACCAGCGGCTACTACGTCATGCTGCCCAACCTCTATTACCGCGCCGGGGTGATGGAGCT
>CANJYY010000320.1 GCA_947479185.1 Caulobacteraceae bacterium | reverse complement strand
GACGCCGGCGCTGCGCGCGACGTCAGAGGCCGCGCTGGCGGCGTTGACCGACGGCAACGCGAAGCCGCCCTGCCCCGTCGCCGGGCGGCCGGCGCCTCTGGCGCTCCCGAGCGCCCCGGCTCCGCTGGATCCTGATACTTTCATGGAGGCGATACGCCGCTCCGAACCGTGAATTGAGCCTCAATGTCGGCCCGGTTGCTTGCGGCATGGTTAATGCCGGGCAAATTCTGCCGTGGGCAAGGCGCGGCCGCGCCGGACGCCCGCCATCTCTCTGGTTTTATTAGCTTTTTATCGTGGCGCGCTTCTCGCATGGGAGCGCGGGTAGCGTGGCGTTGCGACAGGAAAGACATGCGTCCCTCGATAGCCGGCAGTCTGATGGTGGTTCTGGCCCTGGCGATGGCCGGTCCGGCCTTCGCCAAATCCAGGATCAAGGATGTCGTCGCCTTCGAGGGCGTGCGGGAAAACCAGCTGACCGGCTATGGTCTGGTGGTCGGCCTGAACGGCACCGGCGACAACCTGCGCAACGCGCCGATGACCCGCCAGAGTCTTGAAGCGATGTTCGAACGCCTCGGCGTCAACGTCCGCGACACCAACCTCAACACCAAGAATGTCGCCGTGGTCATGGTCACGGCCAGACTGCCGCCGTTCGCCGCGGCCGGCTCGGCCATCGACGTGACCGTCTCGGCCGCCGGCGACGCCAAGAGCCTGCAGGGCGGCACCCTGCTGGTCACGGCCCTGATCGGCGCCGACGGCCAGGTCTACGCCGTCGCCCAGGGCACGGTGCAGACCGGCTCGGTCCAGGCGTCCGGCGCTTCGGGCAGCTCGGTCAGCAAGGGCGTGCCGACGGCCGGCCGCATCGCCGGCGGCGCGACGATCGAACGCGAGACCGGCTTCCAGATGGCGCAGATGAGCGAGATGCGCATGACCCTGCGCAATCCCGACTTCACCACCGCCCAGCGGATCGCCACGGTGATCAACGCCCGCTACCCCGGCACGGCCGTGGCCGACAATCCGACCATCGTCACCCTGCGCCCGCCGGCGGGCCAGGGCATGGTCAACTTCATGACGGCCGTCGAGACGCTCGAGATCGAGCCCGACGCCCCGGCCAAGGTCATTGTCGACGAGATCAGCGGCGTCATCGTCATGGGCGACTCGGTGCGGATCTCCACCGTGGCCATCGCCCAGGGCAACCTGACCATCTCGGTGCAGGAAACGCCGCAGGTCAGCCAGCCCCAGCCGTTCAGCCGCAGCGGCGACACGGTGGTCACCAGCCAGTCGGCCGTCGCCGTCGAGGAGGAGCGCGGCCGCCAGCTGCTGACCCTGAAAAGCGGCGCTTCGCTGTCCAGCCTGGTCAGCGGCCTCAACGCCCTGGGCGTCACGCCGCGCGACATGATTTCCATCCTGCAGGCGATCAAGGCCGCCGGCGCCCTGCAAGCCGACATCGAGGTGATGTGATGCCCGCTCCCATCGGCGTCTCCGCCGACATCCTGATGGCCCAGGCCCAGACGCCGACCGCCTCGACCGCCGATCTGGCCCGCAAGCAGCGGGTCGCCGAGGCCGCCCAGAAGTTCGAGGCCTCGTTCCTGTCCGCGATGCTGCAGCCGATGTTCGCCGGTCTGTCGACCGAGGCCCCGTTCGGCGGCGGCGACGCCGAGGCGATGTTCAAGTCCTTCATGACCGACGCCATCGCCAAACAGACCGCCAAGCATGGCGGCCTCGGCGTCGGCGACGTCGTCCAGCGCGAAATGCTCAAGCTCCAAGGTCTCAGCTAGAAAGACGAACCCATGGCCCTCGACGCCCGCGACGCGACCGACCGTGTCGACCAACTGATTTCCCTGACCGACCGGCTGACCGCGTTGATGGCGCAGCAGTGCCTGGCCTTCGAACAGCGCCGTCCGCAGGACGCCGCCGCGCAGATGGAAGAGCTGTCGAAGCTGGCCAACATCTATCGCCACGAGTCGGCGCGGGTGCGTCAGGCCCCGGCGATGATCGAGGACGCGCCGCTGGACCAGCGCATGCGGCTGATGCAGGCGACCGAGGCGTTCGACGCCGTGCTCGCCCGCCAGGGTCGCGCCCTGGAAGCGGCCCGCACCGTCACCGAAGGCCTGGTCCGCGCCATCGCCGAAGAAGTGGCCTCGCAGCGCACCACCGGCGCGGGCTACGGGCCCGGCGCCGTCAGCCAGGTCGGCGACGCCCGGGCGATCACGCTGAACAAGAGCGCCTGATTTGACCTGAATCAGGGACGGGGCGCCTGCCTCGCCCTCTGCTGGCTACCATGCTGGCTCCCTGCCCCACCGCCGTCGACACCGATCCCGACGAGGTTTTCCTCGCCGAGGTGCGCGGCTTTCTCGCCGAGGCCCTGACGCCGGACCTGCGCGAGGCGGGCCGCCGGACGCTCGGCGTCCACAGCGACATCGCCGCCGCCAAGCTCTGGCATCAGCGCCTGCACCGCCGCGGCTGGATCGCGCCGGGCTGGCCGGCCGCCGAGGGCGGCGCCGGCTGGACCCCGCGCCAGCGCTTCCTGTTCGATCGCGAATGCGCCCTCAATGACGCCCCCGTGCTGTTCGCCGGCGGCATCCGCAGCCTCGGCCCGCTGATCATCGAGATGGGCACGCCGATGCAGAAGGCGCGCTACCTGCCCGCCATCCTCTCGGGCGAGGACCTGTGGGCCCAGGGCTTCTCCGAGCCCGGCGCCGGGTCCGATCTGGCCCAGGTAGCGACGAAGGCCGAGCGCGTCGGCGAGCGCTACATCGTCAACGGCTCGAAGATCTGGACCACCGGCGCCCATCTGTCGAACCGCATGTTCGCGCTCGTGCGCACCGCGACCGAAGACAAGCCGCAGAAGGGCCTGACCTTCCTGCTGATCGACATGGCGACGCCCGGCCTGACGGTCTCGCCGATCATCACCCTCGACGGCGAGCACGAGCTGAACGCGGTGTTCTTCGACCAGGTCAGCGTGCCGGTCGCCAACCGCATCGGCGAGGAGGGCCAGGGCTGGGCTGTGGCCAAGCGGCTGATGCTGCTTGCGCGGTCGAACAACACCCCGGCGGCGCTGGTGCGACGGGTCTATCAGCGCGCGCGGACAGCGGCGCTGGCCAGCGATGACCTCGAACCCGGCCTGATGTCGCGCCTTGTGGCCGCCGAGATCGAACTGACCGCCTTTGAACAGGCCGAACTCAACCTGCTGCCGGGCGGACGGCTGCGCGACGGCGACAACACCAGTTCCTCGTTGCTCAAGCTGATCGGCAGCGAACTGCACCAGCGGGTCGCGGAACTGGCCATGGAGATCACCGGCACGGCGCGCGGCGTCGCGCTGGAGCCGTTCCGCGACGAGACCGGGCGGCTGGCCGACGGCGCGCGGGCGACCGCCAAGCACTTCGCCACC
Source organism: Caulobacteraceae bacterium (assembly GCA_947479185.1). Classification (GTDB taxonomy): domain Bacteria; phylum Pseudomonadota; class Alphaproteobacteria; order Caulobacterales; family Caulobacteraceae; genus Caulobacter. The sequence continues at coordinate 467 of CANJYY010000320.1, read as the reverse complement.
CGGGCGGCGAGCATCTATTCCGGATCGAGCGAAACCCAGCGCAACGTGATCGCCGGCGTGCTGCTGCCGCGAGGCTAGAGCGTCAGCGGCACGGTGCGGTCGGTGGCTGCGATGAAGGTCGGGGTGCGGACGACGGGCCGCTCGGCCTGCAGCCGCGACTCGATCCACGACCAGAGGGCGGTGATCTCGCTGGCGGCGGAACTCGAGGGCTCCATGTCCTGGGCCGTCGAGCCGCCCGCCACGCTGCGCTGATAGGCGACGCGCGTGCGCAGGCCAATCGGCGCGACCGGGAAGCCCAGCGCGCGCAGGGCCGAGACGGCCTCCATCAGCACCGGCGCCTCGATCGACTGCTGGCGATGCGGGGCCTGGTTGAGCACGAAGGCCACCGGCCGGTGGAAGCGCGCGGCCAGGGCGGCGGACTCGGCGACGGCGCGGATGTCGAAGAAGTTGGGCCGGGCCACGACCAG